>JBOHAW010000162.1:0-27553 GCA_050697975.1 Gaiellaceae bacterium | reverse complement strand
CCTCCAGCGCACCGGCTCGTTCAAGGTGCGCGGCGCCGTCAACACGGTTGGCTCGCTGTCCGAGGCCGAGCGTGCGGCCGGCGTGGTCGCGGCCACCGCCGGCAACCACGGCCAGGCGGTCGCCTGGGCGGCCCGCGAGGCGGGCGTCGCCGCCACGATCTTCATGCCGCAGGACACGCCGATGGCCAAGGTCGAGGCGACGCGGACGTACGGGGCCCGTATCGAGTCGTCCGTCGAGACGCTCGAGGCGGCGTTCGAGGCGGCGCAGGAGTTCGCCGACTCGACGGGGGCGACCTTCCTGCACGCCTTCGAGGACGAGCGGGTGATCGCCGGTCAGGGCACGCTCGGACTCGAGCTGGCGGAGCAGGTGCCGGACGTCGAGACCGTGGTCGTGCCGATCGGCGGGGGCGGCCTGGCGGCGGGAATCGCGCTCGGGCTCGGCGAGCTGCGCCCGCAGATGCGACTGGTCGGCGTCCAGGCCGAGGCGTGCGCGCCGCTGGCGGGCAGGCAGGAGCACGGCTTCACGATCGCGGAGGGCATCGCGGTCAAGCGGCCGGGAGAGCTGACGTCGTCGATCCTCCGCGAGCGCTTCGAGACGATCGTGACGGTGACGGACGAGGAGATCAGCGAGGCGATCGTCCTCCTCGTCGAGCGCGCCAAGCTCGTCGTCGAGGGTGCCGGCGCCGCCGGCCTGGCCGCGCTTCTGAACGGGCGCGTCGACGGCGACGGGTCCGCCTGCGTCGTCCTGTCCGGCGGCAACATCGACGCCTCGCTGCTGATCACCGTGATGCGGCACGGGCTCACCCGCGCGGGGCGCTACCTCGTCGTGCGCACGAACGTGCCCGACCGCCCCGGGGAGCTGATCAAGCTGCTCACGCTCGTCGCGCAGGAGCGCGTGAACGTGGTCTCGGTCGAGCACCACCGGGAAGGAATGGCGATCTCCGTCGGCGAGACCGAGGTCGAGCTCACGCTGGGCACGCGCGACGCCGAGCACTGCACTGCGCTGCTCGACGCGATGCGCCGCTGGGGGTACGCCGTCGAGCGCATCCGCTGAGGAGGACGCTCGGGTCAGTTCATTTGCTACGATATGATAGCGAATGGATCAGGAGGAACTGCCCGGCGATGCCTCGACACTCATATACCTCGCGAAAGCAGACGTGTTCGACGAGGCTGCACGGTGCGTCGCAAAGATTCTTGCTCCTCCGGCCGTGTGGCGGGAGGCAGTCGACGACGGAGAGCGCAGCGGCTACCCGGACGTGGCTCGCATCAGGCAGGCGGAGCACGATGGCTTCGTCCGACGCGTGGTACTCGCCGACCCGATCGCGAGCTTGGCGGCCACGATCGCGAGGCAGTACGGGCTTGGTCTGGGTGAGAGCGAGGTTCTCGCTCTGGGACAGGCAATCGGCCGAGCCATCGTTGACGATGGCCGCGCCTCCAAGGTCGCCGCGGCGCTGGGAATGCAGCCCGTCTCGACGCTCTTCCTTCCCGTGCTCGGGCGACGCTCGGGGAGTCTCGATGACCGAGAGGCGCTCGCCCTCCTGCGCAGGCTCGCAGTTGCCGCCCACGCCAGGGCAGAGACCGTCTACGCAATCGAACAGTTCATCCGAGGTGGGACTTGAGCACTGAGCAGATCAACATTCGATTGAAGCCCGATCTTGCCGCGGCACTGGATCGGGTCGCTCGGGAGGAATCGCTCGATCGGGCGCAGGTGATCCGCCGCCTCCTCGAGGCCTCGATTCGTAGCTGGGAGCTGGATCGAGCTGTGCGCGCCTATCAGGCCAGCGAGCTTTCGCTGGGAAGAGCCGCCGAGCAGGCCGGGCTGACGCAGTGGGAACTGCTCGAGGCGATCAAGGAGGCTGGGGTCGCTCATCCGTTGACCGCCGAGGAGGCCGCTCGTCGGCTGGCCGATCTGACTGAAGACGGCGAGCCCACGTTGCCCGACGTTCCGCCGCGCCCCGGTGGTGTCCTGCTTGTCGGCATCAACCCTGCGCCGGCCTCAGTCGCGGCCGGCCACTACTACCAGGGACGGATCGGTCAGCGGCTCTGGCGGCGTCTTGAACGAATCGGCCTCCTCGAGAACGCGGTGCCGGGAGCGGAGGACGAGGCCTTCGCCCGCGCGGGCCACGGGCTCACCGACCTCGTCAAGCGGCCGACGGCGTCCTCCGCCGAGCTGAGCGATCGAGAGCTCGGCTCAGGGGTCGGAACGCTCGCGACGAAGATTCGTGAGTGGAAGCCGCGCCTGATCCTCTTTGCCTTCAAGGAACCGGCGAAGCGCCTGCTTGGCTCGGCGGTCGCACCGGGCGCCGGGCCGGCGCTCGCGGGTGTGCCGACGTTTCTGCTCACAGGCCCGTACGCTGCGCGCGAGGAGGCGCAGCGGATCGACGCCGAGCTGGTGGCGCTCCTCGGCCTGGTCGAGACACATGAGCGTCGAGGTGCCGAGCTCAGCCAGCGCGTCACGGCGAAGGACATCCAGGCGGGACGAATCCGCTTTGCCGGTCCGGCGAAGCGTCTCTTTCCTTCGGAGCCTGCTTTGGTCGAGACTGTCCTGCGAGGAACGCGCGTCCGCGGCCGCTACAACCCACGCGCGGGCACTGGCAAGTCCGCCGTTCTTGGCGTACCGCGTGCGACGCTCGAGCAGCTCGTGCGCCAGAACGAGTTCCTCAAGATCACGCGTGGAGTCGGCGGTGTCGTCCGCCTCGACTAGATGCGTGACCGGAAATTCCCGCGGGCCGGATGACGGCCCAGACACGGCGCGGGATCAGCGCGTCCGGGCACGACGCGTAGCGCTGCTACGCGCCGCCCCCGGCCACGGTGCCCCGCTTGGTCTGAGCCGCCCCCGGCGACGCGCCAATTTCCGGCCAAGCATCTAGGGCTCGGTGGCCGGGACGGGCGATGGCGCGCTCGTCCCGGCACGGGCCCCGAGCCTGCTGAGGATGCGTGCCCCGAAACCGGAGCCGCGGCGCTCGAGCGGCGTCACCGACGCGAGCGGGTGCGAGCGCGCCGCTCTGATGTGATCGGCGAACCGGCCGTGCGACACCCGAACGTGGCTTCTGTCGCTGAGCATCTCCGGTTACATGACGCCCGCAGCCGGCGTTCTCTTCCGCTCAGACCCGGGCCGCCACCTGCGGTGCGGCGCTCAGGACGTCCCAGTCGCCCGCTCTGAGCTCGTCCAGGAGGCCGCTCACGTCGCGCCGCTGCTTCACCGCCGCCGTGACGTCCGTGGTGAGATCGGGGTAGCCGAGCAGGATCGCGCCGGCGAGCGTTCCGCCGGCGATCACGAGCTTGCGGTAGCGGCTCTCGACCTCGTCCTCGAGCGCGATCACCGTGTCGCCGGCCTCCGGGTCGATCCGGCCGAGCGAGGTCAGATCGACGCCTGTGACCTTGAGAATCGTCACCGGTGGCGCGCCCAGGTAGCGCTCCTCGCCGCCGAGCGCGTTCATGCCCGCCACCCTGCCCTGGTCGACTGCGGTCGGCCACAGTCCCAATATGCGTCCTCGGTGCTCCGCCACGTCACCCGCCGCGAAGATCGCGGGATCGTCCGTCCGCATCCCGTCGTCGACGAGCACGCCTCGGCCGACGGCGAGGCCGGCGTCCCGGGCGAGCTCGACGTTCGAGACGATCCCGGTCGTCACGAGGAGGAGGTCACAGGGAAGGGTGCGGCCGTCGGCGAGCGTGACCTGGGAGACGCGGCCGTGTTCGGTCTGGACGGAGGCGGCCTCCGCCGGAGACACGATCTCGAAGCCGAGCCCCTCCAGGAACCGGCGCAGGAAGCGGGAGCCGGGCTCGTCGAGCTCGCGTTGCAGGAGCTGGCCCCGTGCGAGCACGGTCGGGTGCAGGCCGAGCTTGTGGAGCGCGTACGCGGCCTCGAGTCCGAGGAGGCCCGCGCCCACGACGACCGGCTCGCGGCAGCGATGGTCCTGGAGGTAGCCGCGGATCGCCATCGCGTCGTCCGCCGTCCGGAGCGGAAACGTGCCGGGTGTGCCGAAGCCCTCGATCGGCGGGACGAAGCTGGCGCTCCCGCCGGTCAGGATCAGGCGGTCGTAGCCGAGGACGTCGCCGGTCGCGAGCTGCACCTCCTTCCTGGTCCGGTCGATGGCGAGGACGCGCGTGTTCAGCCAGCACGAGATCCCGTGCTCGTCGTACCACGACTCGGGCAGCAGGTAGAGGCCCTGCATCGCCGAGCGGCCGTAGATCAGCCGCGTGATCGCCATCCGGTTGTAGAGGTGGTGCCCTTCCCGGCCGATCAGGTCGATCTCGCAGGTGGGATGGCCGCGGCGCACGTAGTCCGCCGCCGTCACGCCCGCGATGCCGTTGCCGACCACGACCACGCGTCCGATCGACGGGTCGGCCGGCTCTGCGGCGGGACCGGCCCGCACCTGCTTCCGCTCGGGCACCAGCGAGACCGACACGGTTCCCAGCACGCGCGTGCTGCACGCCATGCGCGTGCTCTCGGCCAGTCCCAGCCGCTCGAGCGTCGCCTGCTCGTCGGCCTCGATCGGGGACAGGTTGTCCGCACCGCTCACGATGCAGACCGGGTCCGACCCGCAGACGCCGAGACGGCAGCCGGCCTCGATCGGGAGACCGGCCCGCTCGACGATCTCGAGCAGCGACGATCCCGGCGCGACGGCGATTCGCCGATCCTCCGGCACGATCACGACCTCGGGCCGCTCGTCGTCAGCCGCGTGCCTGAGCGCGGACTCCGCCCCCGCGCCGAGGCGGACCGGCAGCGGCTCGAGGGCGAGCTCGTCGAGCCGGCGCTCCTTCCGGCGGGTGCGGACGAGGAAGACGGCCGTGACGGCGGCGACGGCGGCGTACTCGATGCCAAGAAGCCAGACCGGCTTGTCGAATGCGAAGGCGGTCGGGAAGCGCAGGATGTTGTGGAGGTTCAGCCCGATCGCCCCGAACAGCGCCATCAGCATCAGGGGCGTGACCGGCGACAGCGCGTCGAGCAGGAAGAACGCGCCGATACTGATGAGCATGTACCCGCCCGTCCACAGGTAGAAGTCGGCGACGGAGATGCCGATGTCGGCCGGCTCGCCCACGTGCGAGTGGGGAATCGTGAAGAACGCGAGCACGAACCCCGGGAACGCGGCCGCGAAGACCTTCCGCTGGCCGAGGTAGTGCTGATCCTCGTCGTTCGCGTCCGCGACGGCGGCGACGTGCGGGTTGAAGTCGTAGCAGTTCTTCGTGCAGCCCACGCACGGCCGGCAGTGCGCGTTGGGAATGACGACGGCGGGCGTCTGGCCGTAGAGGCGCTGCATCGGCATGAGCGGGCAGAAGGTCCCGCACCACCCGCTCTTCCCCTTGAACACGATCCCCCCGCCGAACGCCGCCCCGAGCGCGACCAGCATGAGTGCGCCGACTGCCGCGCCGTTGTGGTCGAAGATCGGCGCGCGCGTGCTGATGAGCGCGAAGTACAGGACCGCCTGCAGCAGGACCGCATTGCTCTTGAGCCAGGGCGGAACGGTCTTGCCGCGCGAGAACCCGAACACCCGTGGATACTGGTTCAGCGCCGCCATCGGACAGACGTTGCGCCAGACTCCCGGTGCGAGCATCAGCAGCAGGGGGAGCACGGGCAGCACGAAGAGCCACCAGGCGATCAGGCCGGTCCGGGGCGCGACGAACAGCACCGCGATCAGGCCGAGGGCGCCGACGACCATTCCGGCGCCCAGCGTGTGCCACACCCAGACCGGCACCCGCTCGCGCATCTGGAGGTAGTTCGGGAAGAGCGTCGAATCGACGGCGACCATCGGCCGTGGCTACCAGCCCGTTCTCTCGAGCGCCTCGTTCGTCTCGCGGAGCCGGGCCGCCAGGATGCGGGCGACGTCGAGCACGATCGCCCGCCCGAGCTCGGGGTAGCGCGCCGCCAGCACCTCGTATTGCTCGAAGCTCAGCCGCGCGAGCTCCCCGTCGCTGCGCGCGCGGATCGTCGCCGACCGGGGCCTGCCGTCGATGAACGCCATCTCACCCGTGACCGATCGCGAGCCGATCGTCGTGAAGTGGCGCTCCTCGCCGGCGCTGCCCGGCAACAGGACTTCGAGCTCGCCCGACGTGACGATATACAGCGACCGGTCGCGGTGGCCGGCGCGGATGACGACGTCGCCGGCGCTGAAGCGGAGCGTCTCGGTGTGATCGAGCAGCCGGGTCCAGTCGGCTTCGCTCCGATCGGCGAGGAAGACGAGCTCGCTCGTCGGCTCGGCCATGGTCGGATAGACGAAAAACGTCGCGAAGCGACCCGATTCGCGAGGCGGTTCCGGCTTGTCCAAGGCGGGATAATGCTAGTGGTCCGGGAGGCGGTCGTGGGAGCCGCCTGGCCACGGTCCCGTCAGGTGCCGCCGCAGCGGCGGAAGCGGATCGTCTCGTGCCCGCGGGCTTCCCAGTCCGGCACGCCGCCGCCGAGCACGGGCCTGGCCGGGATTCCGGCGGCGGCGAGGACGCTGGCGGCGATGATCGCGCGGGAGCCGCTCTCGCAGATCGTCACGACCGGGAGGCCGCGGTCGAGGCCGTCGCCGAGGGCGCGCACCAGCCTGAACGGGATGTGCCTGCTGCCCGGGATGTAGCCGTCGTCTCGCTCGTCGGCCTCCCGCACGTCGATCACCTCGACGGCCTCCTCGGCGAGCAGCCGCTCGAGCTCCTCCATGTCGACAGGCTGGAGGCGTGCGGGCGTGGCGGGCCCGCGCAGGACACCCCCGACGTTGAGCAGTCCGACAGCCTGGAGCCTGCGGGCGGCGAGCTCCTCGTCCGCGGAGGACGAGCCGTGCAGGACGATCGGCTCGTCGGGCGACAGGACGAAGCCGGCCTTCGTTCCGAAGCTCGACGAGGACAGCGGCACGCTGATCGCACCGGGCACGTGGCCGGCGGCGAAGAGCTCCGCGGCGCGCACGTCGAGGACGACGGCCCCGTCGGACTCCCCGAGCGCCTCGAGCGGCGCCGGCGCGCCCACGAACGGGCCGCGGTTGAGCGCGACGATCCGCTCGACGTTGGGCGGGCGCACGCCCGCGGATCCTGCCGAAGCGGCCACGAAGTCTTCGACCCGCTCGAGCCCGAGGAGCCGGTTGAAACGGCGCTCGAAGCCGATCGTGGACGAGGCCTTGGAGCTCATCCCCGCCCCGCACAGCGAGCCGGCGACGTGGCCCGGGTAGATCTCGACACCGTCGGCGAGCTCGAGCAGCCGGCGCAGGCTGTCGAACAGCTCCTCGGCGCCCTCGCGCGCGTCGACGGCGAGGTCCGGCCGCCCGGCATCGCCGACGAAGAGCGAGTCGCCGGTGAGCACGAGCCACGGCTCGTCCGCCCGGGCGCGATCCGTGACGAGAAAACAGCAGTGCTCGGGGCGGTGCCCCGGGGTGTGGAGCACGGTGAGGACGACGTCGCCGACCTCGATCCTCTCGCCGTCCGCGAGCGCCTCGGCCTCGAACTCGGGCTCGGCGGCCGCGTGCACGGCGACCGGGAGCGCGTGCTCGAGCGCGAGCCGGCCGTGCCCGGAGACGTGGTCGGCGTGCGTGTGCGTCTCGAGGACGCGGACCAGGCTCACCCCGCGCCGCTCCGCCTCCTCGAGGTATTGCTCGATCGCGTACGCCGGATCGACGACCACCGCCAAGCCGGCTGCCTCGTCGCCGATCAGGTAGGACGCGCAGCCGAGATCCTCGTCCAGGAACTGGCGGAACAGCACGTGGCGGACCGTACCACCCGCTTCCGCTAGCTTTCTTGAAGCGACGAGCCGCCCCAGGACGCAGATTAAGCCTTTGCAAAGGAGGCCCTGAACGGGTTTGGAAGCCTTGCATCTGAGCACGATTCTCTGTGGCCTCCGAGGGGCCGAGCCGCGAACACGCCCCAGGACGAAAGGACTCGCATGAAGACGAAGAAGGCCTGGTTACTGCTGGCCGCCCTGGTCGTCGGACTCAGCCTTGTCGCCGCGGGATGCGGAGGCGACGACGACGAGGGGACGGGCGGCGCCCAGACGACCGCGGAGGAGACCCCCGCCGCGGAGCAGGTGATCACGATCAACTGGGGCACGGAGCCTCCCTCGCTCGACCCCGGTCTGGCGAGCGACACCACGTCGGCGAACATCCTGCTCAACATCATGGATCCGCTCGTGAAGCTCGGTGACGACCTCGAGCCGCTTCCGAACCTCGCCGAGAGCTGGGAGGTCAGCGAGGACGGCAAGACCGTCACGTTCACGCTCCGCGGCGACGGCAAGTGGACGAACGGCGATCCCGTGACCGCGAAGGACTTCGAGTACTCGTGGAAGCGCACGGTCTCGCCCGAGCTCGCCGCCGACTACGCGTACCAGTTCTACGGCATCGTCGGCGCCCTCGAGTACAACGGGTGCAAGAAGAACTGCGAGGCGCTCGCGGACAAGATGGGCGTGAAAGCGGTCGACGACACGACCCTCGAGGTCACGCTGACGACCGCGCAGCCGTGGTTCATCCAGCAGGTCGCGCACCACTCGTTCCTCGCGGTGCACCAGGCGACCGTGGAGCAGTTCAAGGCGAAGTGGACCGAAGCCGCGAACATCGTCACGAACGGCCCGTTCTCACTCGAGGCATGGGAGCACGACTCGAGCATCGATCTGGTGAAGAACGACGAGTGGCGCGAGGCCGACAGCGTCAGCCTGACTCGTGTGAACGGCCGCATGATCACCGACGGCACGACGGCCGTCCAGGCCTTCGAGGCCGGCGAGATCGACGTCAACGAGAACCTGCCGACCGAGGAGATTCCGCGTCTGAAGGAAGAGCCGACGTACGCGCAGTACCCCGGTCTCGGAACGTACTACTACGGGGTCAACGTGACGAACATCCCCGACGTGAACCAGCGGCGGGCGATGTCCCTCGCGATCCCCCGGCGATTGCTGATCGACAACATCTTCCAGGCCGATCAGATCCCCGCTTCGGGATTCACGCCGGAGGGGATGCCGGGATATGACACCATCAACCCGGAGTCGAAGTGGCAGCCGGAGGCCGGCGACCTCGAGCAGGCCAAGCAGCTCATGTCCGAGGTCGCGAGTCCGAAGACGAGCATCACCCTGCTGCTCAACGACTCGCCGGGCCACCGCGAGGCAGCCGTCGCGATCCAGGACGCCTGGAAGGAGCTCGGCCTGAACGTGACGATCAAGCAGCAGGAGTGGGCGCAGTTCCTCGAGTTCATCGGCCCGCCGCCGGACAAGTCGATCGACGTCTTCCGGCTCGGCTGGATCGGCGACTACGTGGACGCGATCAACTTCCTCGAGCTGTGGACGTGCGACTCGGGCAACAACAGCACGAACTACTGCAACAAGGAGTACGACGCGCTGGTCGAGAAGGCCCGCGCCACGACGGACAACGAGGAGCGCTACGACATCTACGCGCAACTCGAGGAGATCCTCGTGGGCGAGGACGGCGACATGCCGATCCTGCCGATCTACTACTACACGTACACCGCGCAGGAGCGGGAGTCGATCAAGGACACCTTCGAGCGCAACCTCCTCGACCAGACCGATCTGACCAAGGTCGAGGTCGCGGGGTAGTCGGAAGCTAGGCCGGAAGCCCGGGGGCGCGCGCTTGGCCGCGCGCCCCCGGCCCGGCAACCGTTCGGAATCCCGCCGAGTGGGAAGGGGAGCGGTCGGATGACAAAGTTCGTCGTCAGGCGCCTGTTCTGGACGATCCCGGTGATCCTGCTGGTCATCCTGATGACGTTCGTGATGATGCGGCAGATCAAGGGGAACCCCTTCCGCACGAGCGAGCGCGCGATCCCGGCGGAGATCCAGGCAAATCTGGAGCGCAAGTACGGGCTGAACGATCCCTGGTACGTCCAGTACGCGAACTACGTGAAGGGCGTGGTCACGTTCGACCTCGGCCCGTCGCTCGTGCTGCGCAACCGCGACGTCAACGACATCGTCAAGACGCACTTCCCGAAGTCGCTCGAGCTCGGCGGGCTGGCGTTCCTGTTCGCGGTCGTCTTCGGCATCCCGCTGGGCGCGCTGGCGGCGCTGCGGGCGAACTCGTTCTTCGACTACGCCGCGATGTTCTTCTCGAACGTCGGCTTCGCCGTGCCCAGCTTCCTGGTCGCGACGCTGCTGATCTACTTCCTCGCGCTCGAGTGGAAGGTCGGTGTGCCGACGAGCGGCTGGACCACGTGGGAGAGCAAGATCCTGCCCTCGGTCGCGCTCGGTCTCGGGCCGATGGCTTACTTCGCGCGGCTCGTGCGGGGGACGATGCTCGAGACGCTCCAGCAGGACTACATCCGCACGGCGAAGGCGAAGGGCCTGCGCTGGCGGCGGGTCGTCGGCCTGCACGTGCTGCGCAACTCGCTCATCCCCGTCGTCACGGCGGCCGGGCCGATCCTCGGCTACCTGATCACGGGGTCGTTCGTGATCGAGCAGATCTTCGCCATCCCGGGCATCGGGCGCTACTACATCACCGCCGTCCAAGCGCGCGACTACTCGGTCGTGATGGGCTTGACCGTGCTGCTCTCGGTGCTCGTGATCGTCGCGAACATGGTCGTCGACATCCTCTACGGCTTCCTCGATCCGAGGACCCGGGACGTGAGGACCTAGTGGCTCTCCCGGAGCTCGTCGCCGAGGAGCGCGACTACGAGGCGGGCACGGCCGCCGGCGCGCCGATCCGGCAGACGAACCTCTGGAAGGACGCCTGGCGCCGGTACATCCGCAACAAGGGCGCGGTCGTCGCGGGCGCCGTCTTCGTCCTCGTGCTGCTCTACTGCTTTGCCTGGCCGGTCGTCTCGCCGTACGACCCGAACAAGGTCGACTTCGCGCTCAAGAGCCAGACGCCGAGCCTCGACCACCCGCTCGGCACCGACCGCTTCGGGCGCGACCTGTTCACGCGGACCGCCTTGGGCGGGCGCGTCTCGATCGGGATCGGCTTCGCCGCCACGATCGTGATCCTGATGATCGGCATCGCCTACGGCGCCATCTCGGGGTTCATCGGCGGGAAGCTGGACAACGGCATGATGCGCTTCCTCGACGCGCTCTACGGGCTCCCGACGCTGCCGTTCGCGATCATCACGCTCGCGATCCTCGGCAACGCGAGCTTCTGGACGATGGTGGTCGCGCTCTCGATCGCGAGCTGGTTCACGACGTCGCGCATCGTGCGCGGCCAGATCATCACGTTGAAGGAGAACGACTACGTGCGCGCCGCGAAGGCAGTGGGCGCCCGCTGGTACCGCATCCTCGTGCGGCACCTCCTGCCGAACACGCTCGGCGTGCTCATCATCGCCATCTTCCTCGAGCTTCCGGGCGTCGTCCTCGGGGAGGCCTTCCTCTCCTTCATCGGGCTCGGCATCAGCCCGCCCGACGCCTCGTGGGGGCAGATGGCGCAGGACGGCCGCGCCGTCTACCGCATCTACCCGCACGAGATCATCATCCCGAGCGTCGCCATCGCCACGCTCGTCCTCTGCGCCAACTTCGTCGCCGACGGCCTGCGCGACGCGCTCGACCCCCGCACGAGGGAGACCTAGATGGCGCTGCTCGAGGTCGACGATCTCCGCACGCATTTCTTCACGCGCGAGGGTGTGGTGCGGGCCGTCGACGGCGTCACCTTCTCCCTCGAGAAGGGAAGGACGCTCGGGATCGTGGGCGAGTCCGGCTGCGGGAAGTCCGTGACGGCGCTCTCGATCATGGGGTTGATCCCGAAGCCGCCGGCGAAGATCGTCAGCGGCTCGGTGCTGTTCGAGGGCCGCGACCTGACGACGCTGTCCGACCGGGAGCTCGAGGACGTCCGCGGCGACGACATCGCGATGATCTTCCAGGACCCGATGACCTCGCTGAACCCGACCCTGAAGATCGGGACCCAGATCACGGAGACGATCAGGCGGCACCGGGACGTCTCGAAGGCTCAGGCCCGCAAGCGCGCGATCGCGCTGCTCGAGGAGGTCCACATCCCGAACGCCGCCGGCCGGCTCGACGACTACCCGCACCGGTATTCGGGCGGCATGCGCCAGCGGGTGATGATCGCGATCGCGCTCGCCTGCAACCCGAAGCTGCTGATCGCCGACGAGCCGACGACGGCGCTCGACGTGACCGTCCAGGCCGGCGTGCTCGACCTGCTCGAGGAGCTCCGGCATGACCACGCCATGGCCATGATCATCATCACGCACGACATGGGCGTCGTCGCGGAGGCGGCCGACGACATCGTCGTCATGTACGCGGGTCAGATGGTCGAGAGCGCGTCGACGCTCGACCTCTTCGACAACCCCGAGCATCCCTACACGGAGGCGCTCCTGGGCGCGCTGCCACAGCTCGAGGGCGAGGGCATCCGCCAGGGCCGGCTGACCGCGATCCCGGGCCGGCCGCCGGACCTGATCGACCCGCCCGAGGCCTGCCGCTTCGCGCCCCGGTGCAAGTACGCGAACCGGAACGACGACTGCACCGCGCGCGTGCCCGAGCTGCGCGAGATCCGGCCCGGCCACTTCGTCCGCTCGGCCCATCCGGCAAGCGAGCGCGGGGGCGTCAGGGAGGAGGTGACGGTGTGAGCGCGGGGAGCGAGAACGGCGCGCTGCTCAGCGTCACCGACCTGCACAAGCACTTCCCCGTCAAGGAGGGGATCCTGATCGAGCGCACGGTCGGAGAGGTCAAGGCAGTCGACGGCGTCAGCTTCGACATCCAGGCCGGCGAGACGCTCGGGCTCGTGGGCGAGTCGGGCTCGGGCAAGTCGACGACCGGCTACTGCATCATGCAGCTCCTGAAGCCGACGAGCGGCTCGGTGCGCTTCCTCGGGGAGGAGCTCACCCAGCTCGGCCGCGAGGCCGTGCGCAAGATGCGGCGGGAGATGCAGATCGTGTTCCAGGATCCGTACTCCTCGCTCGACCCGCGCATGACGGTCGGCGACATCGTCGCCGAGCCGTTGCAGGTGCACGGCATCGGCGATCGCAAGGGCCGGCGCGAGCGGGTGCGCTCGCTGCTCGACACCGTGGGCTTCAACCCGAACTTCACGAACCGCTACCCGCACGAGTTCTCCGGCGGCCAGCGCCAGCGCATCGGCATCGCCCGCGCACTCGCCCTCAACCCGAAGCTGATCGTGTGCGACGAGCCGGTCTCGGCGCTCGACGTCTCGATCCAGGCGCAGATCCTGAACCTGCTCAAGGACCTTCAGCACGACTTCGGCCTCACGTATCTCTTCATCGCCCACGACCTCGCCGTCGTGCGCACGATGAGCGATCGCATCGCGGTGATGAACCGCGGCAAGCTCGTCGAGATCGGCCCTGCCGAGGAGGTCTACACGGAGCCGAAGGACGACTACACGAAGGCGCTCCTGTCCGCGGTGCCGATTCCGGATCCGCGGAAGATGAAGGAGCGCAAGGCCGAGCGAAGGCGCCTGCGCCACGCGCTCGCCGAGACGCTTGCCACGTAGGGCGATCGCCGCCTGGCTGGCGCTCATCGCCGCGGGAGCGCTGGGGGCCGCGATCGGATGGAGCGGGGGAGGAGAGGAGGCGGAGGCGGCGCCGTGGACGCGGGCGCAGTCGATGTCCCAGCGGCGCAGCTACATCGCCGCGGCCCAGGTCGGTGATCTCGTCTACGCGGCCGGCGGCATGGTGGGGGAGACCGGGCGGCCGCTGCCGACGTTCACACGCTTCGACGCGGCCGCGAACGAGTGGACGACGCTCGAGCAGCTGCCCGAGCCGACCCGTGCCGCAGCCGCCGCCGCGGTCGGCGAGACGGTGTACGTGATCGGCGGGACGACGCCGGCGGGAAACACGGCGGCGGTCCACGCCTACGACGGCGAGTGGCGGAGCCGTGCGCCGCTGCCCGCACCCCGCTTCAACCACGCCGCGGTCTCGCTCGGCGGGAGGATCTACGTGCTCGGCGGCTTCCTCGAGGGCGACGAGCACGCCGAGGTGTTCGTCTACGAGCCGAGCGCCGACCGCTGGTCGCAGACGACGCCGCTCACACGGCCGATCCACGCCTTCGACGCAGTTGCCTTCCGCGGTGAGATCTGGGTGATCGGCGGCCGGCGCGGGGAGGGAATCCTGCGCGAGGTCTGGATCCTGAATCCGGGCACCGGCCGCTGGCGCTCCGGGCCGGCGCTTCCGAGGCCGATGGAGCTGCTCGGGGCCGCCGCCGTCGGTGACGAGATCCACGCCGTCTGGGAATCGACCTACCAGATCTACTCGGCGCGCACGGGCCGCTGGACCCAGGGCCCGACGCCGCGCGTGACCAGGCATGCGCTCCAGGCCTTCTACGTCGCCGGAGCGCTCTACACGATCGGCGGCTGCACGACGGCGCTTCGCGACAGCCCGGTCGTCGAGCGCCGCGTCTTGACCCGCTAGGGGACGCGCAGGCGAAGGGGCGTGTTCCTGGATCGGAACGCCACTACAAGCCGAGGTGCTTGGCGATCACCATGCGCTGCACCTCGTTCGTGCCCTCGCCGATCTCGAGCACCTTCTGGTCGCGGTACAGCCGCGAGATCGCGTACTCGTCCATGTAGCCGTAGCCCCCGTGGATCTGGAGCGCCCAGTTGACGGCCCGGTTCGAGAGCTCGCCCGTGTAGAGCTTCGCCATCGCCGACTCCTTCGCGAACGGCCGGCCCGCGTCCTTGAGCCACGCCGCCCGGTAGACGAGAGCGCGGCCGGCCTCGATCTCCGTGGCCATGTCGGCGAGCCGGAACTGGACGGCCTGGAAGCTGGAGATCGGCTGGCCGAACTGCTTCCGCTCCCGCGCGTACGCGTAGGCGAGGTCGTAGGCGCCCTGCGCTAGGCCGACCCCCATCGCGGCGACCGAGATGCGGCCTCCGTCCAGGATCTCGAGGAACTGCTGGAGGCCCTTCCCGCGCTCGCCGAGCAGGTTGCCCTCGGGCACTTCGCAGTCCTTGAACGAGAGCTCGCGCGTGTCGGAGGCGCGCCAGCCGATCTTGTGCATCGGCTGCGAGACGTCGTACCCCGGCGTCCCGTTCGGGACGACGAGGTTGGAGATCTCGTCCTCGCCGGTGAGCGCGGTAATCGTGACGCACCCGCTGATGTCGGTGCCCGCGTTCGTGATGAAGATCTTCGAGCCGTTCACGACCCACGAGCCGTCGCGCTGCTCGGCACGGGTGCGCGTGGCGCCTGCGTCCGAGCCGGCATCGGGCTCGGTGAGCCCGAACGCCGCGAGCTTCTGCCCGGAGGCGAGCTCCGGCAGCCACTCGCGCCGCTGCTCGTCGCTGCCGAAGAGGAAGATCGGCATCGTCCCCAGGGACGTGTGCGCGGCGACCGTGATCGCGACCGACGAGTCCACGCGGGTGAGCTCCTCGATCGCGATCGCGTAGGAGACCGTGTCGGACCCGCCCCCGCCGTACTCCTCCGGAATCGGCATGCCCATCAGGCCGAGCTCGGCCAGCTCGCCGACCAGCTCGTACGGGAAGCGGGCCTCGCGGTCGAGTTCCTCTGCGACGGGGGCGACGCGGTCGACGGCGAACTCGCGCACCGTGCGCCGAACGAGCTCGTGCTCCTGGGTCAGATCGAGGTCCACGGGCCGGCGCGATGCTATCCGAGGGGATTTCTACGCTGCGCGCAGAATCACTACACCGGGTTATCCGTTTGCTCACAGTTCACGCCGATACTCACGCCGGAATGTCTGCGGCAAACCACATGCTCCCCGAGAGCGTCGAGACGCTGAGTCACCGGATCGCGACGATCGTCGCCGAGCGTCAGGCGCTGCGCGCGGCCCAGGCCGACCCGGATGCGCTCGAGCAGAACCGGCGCGAGATCGCCCGGCTCCAGCAGCGTCTCTCGGAAGCCCTGATCGCGCGCTACCTGCCGGAAGCGGCCTAGCAGTTCCCCGCCGGTAGCCTGAGGCCCGTGCGCGACGCGGGTCTCGACAAGCGTGCCATGGCGGCACTTTCCGCCGGCCACCTCGCCACGGACTTCGCGAACGGCGCGCTCCTCGCGCTGCTGCCGTTCCTCGTGAAGAAGTTCGACCTCTCGTACACGCTCGCCGGCGTGGTCGTGCTCGCGTCGGCCTTCTCGTCCTCGATCGTCCAGCCGCTCTTCGGGCTCTGGTCGGACCGGCGAGGCGCAATCTGGCTGCTTCCGGCCGGGCTGGCCGTCGGCGGAATCGGCATCGCGCTCGCTGCCGCGGCGCCGAGCTACTGGCTCGTGCTCCTGCTCGTGACGGTGTCCGGCCTCGGCACGGCCGCCTACCACCCCGAGGGCTCCAAGTTCGCCGCCTACGTGAGCGGCCGCCGCCGCGCCAGCGGGATGTCGCTCTTCTCGATCGGCGGCAACGTCGGCTATGCGCTCGGCCCGATCGCCGCCACCGCGCTCGTCCTGCAGTTCGGGCTCGAGGGCGGCCTCCTGCTCGCCCTGCCGCCGCTCGCCGCCGCCGCGCTTCTGCTCGCGCTCGCCCCGTACCTGCGGAGCTTCGCGCCCGAGCAGCGCTCGACGTCGGCGCAGGCCGGCAAGGACCGGCCCGGGGCGATCGCCCTCCTGCTCGGCGTGATCGGCTTCCGCAGCGTCTCCTGGTTCGGGCTGATCGCCTTCGTGCCGCTCTGGGAGGTCGCGCAGGGTCGATCGGAGGCGGACGGGAACCAGTTGCTCGCGATCATGCTGCTCGCGGGCGGCGTGGGGACGCTCGTCGCCGGGCCCGTCGCGGACCGCGTCGGCCGCCGCCCCGTGCTGATGGCGAGCGCGGTCGCGATCGGCCCGCTGATCCTCCTGTATCTCACGGTCGGCGGCACCGCGGGGGCAGTCGCGCTCGCCCTCGTCGGCATCTGCGTGATCGGCACGTTCGGCGTGACCATGGTGATGAGCCAGGAGTACCTGCCGCGCCACATCGGCATGGCCTCGGGACTCTCGATCGGGCTCTCGATCGGCCTCGGCGGCATCGCCGCCGTGGGCCTGGGCGCGCTCGCGGACTCGATCGACCTGCGGACCGCGCTCTACGTCTGCGCGGCGGCGCCTCTACCCGCGGTCGCTCTCTGCGCGCTGCTGCCCTCGAGCCGTGCGGTAGGCTCGCGCCCGCGATCGATGAGCGAGGAGAGAGCATGGCTGGGAGCGTGAGAGAGTTCTTCGAGGGCCTCGAGGGCCGCCTCGACCAGGCGAGAACCGCCGGCATGACCAACTCGTACCTGTTCGACATCGAAGGCGCCGGGCAGTGGAAGGTGGACGTGAACGACGGCGCCGTGACCGTGACCGAGGGGGGCGACGACGCCGACGTGACGATCTCGTCCAGCGACGAGAACTTCATGAGGATGGTCAGCGGGGAGCAGAACCCGACCACCGCTTACATGACGGGCAAGCTCAAGATCAAGGGCGACATGGGCGCGGCCATGAAGCTCCAGAAGCTCTTCTAGACAACCGTCCCGGGCCGCTGCGTGATCGACCCGCTCGAGCGCTGGCGCGAGTACGGCGAGAAGCCCGACTACGCCGGGCTGCTCACCTTTGCGGGGATGCCGTACACGCAGGACCCGGCCGAGCTGGCCGGAGTGGACGTGGCGATCGTCGGGGCGCCTACGGACGACCTCGTCTCCGACCGGCCCGGCGCGCGGTTCGGGCCGCGGGCGATCCGGGCGGCGAGCTGCCCGCCGGGCCCGCACCTGGAGGCGAAGGTCGACGCGTTCGCCGAGCTTCGGGTCGTCGACTTCGGGGACGCTCCCTGCATCCCGGCCGACGCGGCGCGATCGCACGCGGCGATCGAGGAGACGGTCGGCCAGGTGCTCGACGCGGGTGCGCTGCCCGTCGTCCTCGGCGGCGACCACTCGATCGCAGAGCCCGACGTGCGCGCGTGTGCGCTGCGCCGCGGCCCGGTCGGCCTCGTCCATTTCGACACGCATACCGACACGGGCACGGAGGTCTTCGGCGTCGAGCACTCCCACGGGACGCCGATGTACCGCCTCGTCGAGGCCGGTCACGTCGACCCGGGCCGCTACGTGCAGATCGGGCTGCGCGGCTACTGGCCGGGCGAGCGGGAGTTTGCCTGGCAGGCCGAGCGCGGGATCACGAGCTTCTTCATGCACGACGTGCGCGAGCTCGGCATCCGCGAGGTAGTGGAGCGCACGATCGGCGCGGTCGGGCCCGGGCCGGTCTTCCTGACAGTGGACGTCGACGTGCTCGACCCCGGCTTCGCTCCCGGCACCGGGACGCCCGAGCCGGGCGGGATGACGGCCGTCGACCTGCTCTGGGCGTGCCGGAACGTGGCCGAGCGCCTCGACCTCGTCGGCGCCGACGTCGTCGAGGTGATCCCGACCGCGGTCGGCTCGGCCGACGTGACCGCGCTCACGGCCGAGCGAATCGTGCGTGAGATCCTGACGGGTCTGACGCTGCGCCGGCGCGGCTAGAGATCCGGGTCCGAGCCGCGGCGGTAGTCGCTGAACGGGTGCGTCTCGAGGGCCTCCTCGTCCGGCAGCGCGTGGCCCTCGACGTCGGCCGGGGCGTGCACCGGGCTCGTCTCGACGAAGCGCAGCACCTGCTTCACGTCTGCGCGGTCTAGGGAACCTTGTGGCTCTGAGCCACAAGGTTCCTCACTCCTCGAGCTCGACGAGCACCGCGCCGCGGGCGACCCGATCGCCCTCGGCCACGTGCACGGCGCGAACAACGGCCTCGTACGGCGAGAGGAGCGGCGTCTCCATCTTCATCGCCTCGAGCACGCAGAGCGTCTGGCGCGCCGCGACGCGGTCGCCCTCGGCGACGAGCACCTCGATCACCGTGCCGGGCATCGGCGCGGTCAGCACGCTCGATTCGCCGCCGGGGGCGTGCGCCAGCGCGGCCTCGTCGACGTCGGGAGGCGAGTGCGGCGGCGGGCTCGGGAGGTTGAGCCGGAAGGGGCCGCGCCACGCGACGTCGGGGAGCCGACCCGGGGGCTCCGACAGCGGGGGGTGCTCCACGAGGAAGGCGGTCGTCGTCTCACCGGCGCGCAGTACCGGGTGCGCCACGAGCCACCGGAGGAACGGGAGGTTCGTGACGACGCCCTCGACCTCCGTCTCGGCGAGCGCGGCGTGCAGGCGCGCGAGCGCCACCTCCCGCGTGGGGCCGTGCGCGATCAGCTTGGCGATCATCGGGTCGTAGCCGAGCCCGATCTCGTCCCCCTCCTCGACGCCCGCGTCCACGCGGATGCCGGTCGGGAGGCGCAGTCGCTCGATGCGCCCGGCCTGCGGGAGGAATGAGCGGGGATCCTCGGCGTAGAGCCGCACCTCCACGGCGTGCCCGCGCGGCTCCCCGCGCAGTCCGTCGAGCGACTCGCCGGCCGCGACGCGTAGCTGCGCCGCCACGAGGTCGACTCCCGCGACGAGCTCGGTGACCGGGTGCTCCACCTGGATGCGGCCGTTGAGCTCGAGGAAGAAGAACTCGCGCCCGTCGAGCATGAACTCCGCCGTGCCGGCGCCGACGTAGCCGATCGCGCGGGCGAAGGCGACCGCGGCTTCGCCCATGCGCGCGCGCAGCCCGGGATCGAGCGCGGGGGAGGGCGCCTCCTCGAGCACCTTCTGATGGCGGCGCTGCACCGAGCACTCGCGCTCGCCGAGGGAGACGACGGTCCCGTGCGCGTCCGCGAGCAGCTGGATCTCGACGTGCCGGGGGCGCTCGACGAAGCGCTCGCAGAAGACGGTGTCGTCGCCGAAGGCGGCCTTCGCCTCGCGGCGGGCCGCCGCCAGCGCCTCCTCGAGCTCGCCGGGCGCGCGCACGACGCGCATCCCGCGGCCGCCCCCGCCTGCGGCCGCCTTCACGAGCAGCGGATAGCCAAGCTCCGCCGGCTCTCCAGACTCGACGACCGGAACACCTGCTGCGCGCGCGATCCGCTTCGCCGCCAGCTTGTCGCCTCCCGCCCGCAGCGCCTCGGGCGGCGGTCCCACCCAGACGAGCCCGGAGGCGCCGACGGCCTCGGCGAACGCGGCGCTCTCCGCCAGGAAGCCGTAGCCGGGATGGATGCTGTCCGCGCCCGTCTCGAGCGCCGCGCGCACGTGCTCGTTCGCGTCGAGGTAGCCGGCGATCTCCACGGTCTCGTCGGCCGAGCGCGCGTGCAGCGAGCCGCGATCGTCCGGCGCGACGACGGCGACGGTCGCGACGCCGAGCTCGCGGCAGGCTCGGAACACCCGCAGCGCGATCTCGCCGCGGTTCGCTACGAGGAGCTTTCGGATCTCCATGCCGGCGGCCGTCGCTCGAGGAAGGCCCGCAGGCCCTCCTGGCCCTCGTCGCTCGTGCGGCGCTCGGCGATGCGGCGTGCCGTCTCCGGGCCGTCGAGCGGAGCCTCGAGCACGAGCCGCTTCGCCGCCCGCGCGGCCTTCGGGCCCGCCGAGAGCAGCTCGCCGACGATCCGACCGACCGCCTCGTCGAGGTCGGCCGCCACCTCGTGCACGAGCCCGATCCGCAGCGCCGTCTGCGCGTCGAAGCGCTCGCCGGTGAGGAAGAAGCGGCGGGCCGCGCCCTGGCCGATCTTCGCGAGGGCGAAGGGCGAGATCACCGCCGGGATGATCCCGAGCTTGGCCTCGGAGAAGGCGAAGACGGCGTCCTCCGCTGCGACGGCGATGTCCGCGCACGCGACGAGCCCGCAGCCGCCGCCGAGCGCATGGCCCTGGACGCGGGCGACGACCGGCGCGGGGCAGAGGTCGATCGCCTCGAGCATTCGGCGCAGCGCAAGGGCGTCGGCGATGTTCTCGGCGTAGCCCAGCTCGACCGCGGCGCGCATCCACTCCACGTCCGCGCCGGCGGAGAAGCTCGGACCGTCGCCGGCCAGCACGACCGCCCGCGCGCGCCCGACGTCGACGAACGCCTCCGCGAGCTCGGCGATCAGCGCGGCGTCGAACGCGTTCCTCGCCTCCGGTCGGGACAGGGTGATCCGGAGGACGTCGCCGTCCCGCTCGGTGCGGAGCGAGCTCATCTCGCGGCATCGTAGAGTGGCCGCATGCTTCGGGGAGCGCTGGCAGCCGCGGTCACGCCGCTTCGGGACGGCGGCGAGTCGCTCGACGAGGACGCGTTCGTCCCCTACGCCGATTTCCTCGTCGCGGGCGGACTCGACGGCCTGCTCGCGCTCGGCACGACCGGAGAGGGGATCCTGCTCTCGACCGCGGAGCGGAAGCGCGTCGCCGAGCTCTTCGTCGGCGCCGCGGGGGGACGCCTCCAGGTCGCGGTCCACTGCGGCGCGCAGACGACGGCGGAAACCGCCGCCCTGGCCGAGCACGCGGCGGCGGCCGGGGCCGACGCGGTCGCCGTGATCGGGCCGCCGTACTACGTTCTCGACGAGCGCGCGCTCGCCGCGCACCTGCTCGCGGCGGCGCGCGCGTGCGAGCCGTTGCCGTTCTACCTGTACGAGTTCAGGGCGCGGACCGGCTACTCGATCCCGGTCGCGGTGATCGAGCGGCTGCGCCTCCGCGCGCCCAATCTGGCCGGCCTCAAGGTGTCGAACACGCCGTTCGAGGCGCTCGAGCCGTACCTGATCGAGGGGATGGACGTCTTCGTCGGGGCGGAGGCCCTGGCCGCGCGCGGTCTCGAGCGCGGCGCGGCGGGCGTCGTCTCGGGCCTCGCGGCGGCGTTCCCCGAGGAGGTGGCCGCGCTCGTGCGCGAGCCCTCGGCCGAGCGGGCCGCGGAGGTGGGCGAGTTGCGGACGCGGCTCGACCGCCAGCCGTTCCACGCGGCGCTCAAGCTCGTCCTGCAAGCGCGTGGCGTGCCCATCCTGGACGAGGTGCGCGCGCCGCTGCGCCGCCTGGTCAAGCAGGAGCGGGAGGAGCTCCTGGCGTGGCTCGCATCGTCGTAGCCGGGGCCGGCGCCGTCGGCGCGAGCATCGCCTTCCACCTTGCGCTCCGGGGAGCCGCGGACGTCGTGTTGGCCGACCGCGGCGAGGTGGCCGGCGGCGCGACCGGCAAGGCGATGGGAGGCGTTCGCCAGCAGTTCACGACCGCGCCCGAGGTGGCGCTGGCGCGCGCAAGCGTGCGCCTCTTCGAGGAGATCGGGCCGCCCCTGTTCGAGCAGGTCGGCTACCTCTTTCTCGCCACGACCGACGAGGGCCTCGGGGAGCTGGAGGAGCGCCTGCACGCGCAGCGCGAGCTCGGCGTCCCGGTCGCGCGCGTCGACCCGGCCTTCGTCCCCGGCCTCGAGACCGGCGACGTGCGCGGCGCGGTGTTCTGCGGCGAGGACGGCGTCGCCGACCCCGCCGGGATCACCCGTGAGCTCGTGCGGCGCGCGGTCGGGCTCGGCGTCGAGCTGCGGGAGGGTACGCCGGCGGAGGAGGTGGACGCGGACACGCTCGTGATCGCCTGCGGCGCCGGGTCGCCCGAGCTGGGCGCGCGCCGCGGCGTCGAGTTGCCGATCCGGCCGCTCTGCCGGCAGCTCCTGGAGACGACGCCGGTCGCGGGCCTGCCGGAGCGGCTGCCGATGACGGTCGAGGCGGAGTCCGGATTTCACTTTCGCCGGCGCGGCGAGCGCCTCGTGCTGGCGATGACCGACCCGGAACCGCGCTGGACCGACGAGCCCTGGGTCGACGAGTCCCTCTTCGCCGACCGGCTCGCGCGTCTGGCACGCCGCTTCCCGCCCGCCGCCGGCGCCGCCGTCGAGCGCGGCTGGGCCGGCCTCTACGACATGACGCCGGATGCGCACCCGATCGTCGGCCGCGTCGCCGAGGGCGTCTACGCGGCCTGCGGCTTCTCGGGCCACGGGTTCATGCAGGCGCCCGCGGTCGGCGCGGCGCTCGCGGAGGAGATCCTCGAGGGCGAGTCTGCCTTCGACCTGTCGCCCTACCGCCTCGACCGCTTCGCCGCCGGCGCCGAGTTCCCGGAGACCCTCGTGCTGTGATCACGGTGCTCGTGGACGCAGCGAACGTGCGCCGCTCGCTCTGGCCGAACATCCCGCCGGACGAGCTCGTCGAGCTCTGCCGGTCCTGGGCGGAGGACCGCGACGTCCGCGCGGTGGTCGTCTTCGACGGCGAAGCGCCCGGAGGCCTCGTGGGCGAGCGGGAGCTCGACGCGCGCACGGAGCTCGTCGGCACGGGCCCGGAGAGCGCGGACGACTGGCTGATCGCAAACGCATCCGCGCGCGCGCCGTACTGGCTCGTCACCTCGGACCGCGCTCTCCGCTCCATCGCCGGTCGCGACGCGGAGCGGACGATCGGCGGCGGCTCGTTCGCGCGCGAGCTCCGCGCCGGCGGGCACCTGCTGTAAGCGGACATGGCCGGGGTCTGACCCCAGGGCCACGGAACATGCAGCGAGTTACTTGGACCCCGCACGGATAAGGCGCCGTACCAGCGCCGAGATGCACCGACGGCGGCCAACGCGGCAAAAACCAGTGCCTGGACGACCAGCCCGGCGAGGCTCGGGCGCTCAGCTGGCCATTCGGCCTCGAGGCGCTCCGGCGAGTTCGGCTGCCTCTTGTCTCGATATTCCTAGGCGCACGAGCGACCTAGTATGCCGTGGGCCGCGTGGTCCGATTGGTCGCACGAGCTTGCCCTCCGGCCAGCCGTCTTCGCCGTAGAGCGTCGCGAAAGCGAACGATCGGCCGAGGAACGAGAGGTGAACGATGCCCTTCGACGTCGTGAGCACGCGGTGGGTGCGGGAGGGCTGGCGGTTGAGCACGACAGACCCGCTACTAGTACGTGCTACGACGAACGCGCCGGCAGCTTCGCGATCAGCTGCTTGACGGAGCGGAGGATGTCCGCCTCGTCATGGCCGAAGTCGTCGAGGTACGAGCGAAGCGCGGCGTGCAGGATCCGCAGCTCGTCGTCGGTGAGCTCTAGCGTGTGCATGGCGCAAGCCTATCCCCAGGACGGAGGCTCGTACGTGCCGTCCAGCGGTGCGCCGATGACGAGGAACGTCATGCCGTCCGGGCCCGACACGGGGCAGCGCCGCGGCTCCGGATCGATGCGGACGAAGCGGCCCCCCTTCAGCTCCACGTCCTCGCCGTCGATCCGCATCACGCCCGAGCCGCCGGTGCAGAAGAAGACCTCCTCGTGCCGCGACTCCCGCTCGTCGTGCTCGTGGCCGACGTGGTCGGGCGGGAAGTCGAAGTAGTTGAAGCCGAATGCGCGCGCGCCGAGCGCCTTCCGCACCATCCGCACGACGCCGCCCGGCCCCCGCGGCTCGATCTCGGCGACGTCGACGACGTCGTACGCCGCCACGGATCAGCTCTCGGAGGGCTCGCGCGCGTCGAGCCGCTCCTGGAAGCGCCTCCGCAGGTCCTCGCCTGAGACTCGCAGCTGGTAGCGAGGCCGGCGCGGCTCGAGCTTCACCGTCTTCACCTCGAGGCTGCGCTCGCCGTACGAGCGCCCGTAGCACTCGGCCTCGTCGAGAGGCCGGAGGCGCTCCTTCTTTCGGCGGCGGAGAAGTCTCACATCCGGAAGATGCCGAACGTCGTCTCGGGAATCGGAGCGTTCAGGCTAGCCGAGATCCCGAGCGCGAGCACGCGGCGCGTGTCGAGTGGGTCGATGATGCCGTCGTCCCAGAGGCGTGCGGTCGAGTAGTACGGATTGCCCTCCCGCTCGTACTTCTCCCGGATCTCCTCGGGATCGGCGTCGCCGACCAGCGAGAGCACCGTCGCGGCCTGCTCGCCGCCCATCACGGAGATGCGCGCGTTCGGCCACATCCAGAGCTGGCGCGGCTCGTAGGCGCGCCCGCACATGGCGTAGTTGCCGGCGCCGAAGGAGCCGCCGGTGACGACGGTGAACTTCGGCACGTCCGCGCAGGCCACCGCCATCACGAGCTTGGCGCCGTCGCGCGCGATCCCGCCCTCCTCGTACTCCTTGCCGACCATGAAGCCCGTGATGTTCTGGAGGAAGACGAGCGGGATGCGGCGCTTGCAGGCGAGCTCGACGAAGTGGGCACCCTTCTGCGAGGACTCGGCGAAGAGGACGCCGTTGTTGGCGAGGATCGCGACCGGGTAGCCCTCGATCCGGGCGAAGCCGCACACGAGCGTGTCGCCGTACAGCGCCTTGAACTCGTGGAAGCGGCTGCCGTCGACGATGCGCGCAATCAGCTCGCGCGCGTCGACGTGGTGGCGGAAGTCCTCCGGGACGAGCCCGTAGAGCTCGGCCGGGTCGGCGGCGGGCGGCACGGGCTCGGCGACGTCCCACGGCGCTTCCTTGCGCCGGTTCAGGTGCCTGACGATCGAACGCGCCAGCCCGAGCGCGTGCTCGTCGCTCGTCGCGTAGTGGTCGGCGACGCCCGAGCGGCGCGCGTGCACGTCGGCGCCGCCGAGCTCCTCGGCGGTCACGTCCTGTCCCGTCGCCGCCTTCACGAGCGGCGGGCCGCCGATGAAGATCGTGCCGGTGCCCTTGACGATGATCGTCTCGTCGCTCATCGCCGGCACGTAGGCGCCGCCCGCGGTGCAGGAGCCCATCACGGCGGCGATCTGGGGGACGCCGGCGGCCGACAGCCGGGCCTGGTTGAAGAAGATGCGGCCGAAATGGTCGCGGTCGGGGAAGACCTCGTCCTGGAGGGGGAGGAAGGCGCCGCCAGAGTCGACGAGGTAGAGGCACGGCAGGCGGTTCTGGGCGGCCACCTCCTGGGCGCGCAGGTGCTTCTTGACCGTGAGCGGGAAGTACGTGCCCCCCTTGACGGTGGCGTCGTTGGCGACGATCACGCACTGCTGGCCCTCGACGACGCCGATGCCGGTGACGATGCCCGCCGACGGTGCCTGTCCCTCGTACAGGTCCCAGGCGGCCAGGGCGTTCAGCTCGAGAAAGGCGCCGCCCGGGTCGACGAGCCGGTCAATCCGCTCGCGTGCAGTCAGCTTTCCCCGCGAGCGGTGCCGCTCGGTCGCCCGCTCGCCGCCACCCCGGGTCACCTGAGCCGTCCGCTCGCGCAGCTCGGCGACGAGCGTCTCCATTCGCTCGCGCCGGAGCCCGTAGACCTCGGTGTCGCGCTCGATCCGGGAGCTCAGGAGCGCCATCGGCTCCAGCCTAACCCTTGTCACGCGTCGCTCAGCGTCCTACCCTCAGTGCAGCAAATCGGCTGCGGCAAGTCGACGAGCGAGGTGCTCAGATGGCTGAGAGGGTTCATCCTCTGTCGCGGCGACCCTGGCCGAGTCGCGTCTGGGACGCGATCCGCGGTCGCGAGACCGCCGTCCCGGTCGAGCGCGATGCGATCGACGAGTCGATCTCGTTCCCCGAGCTCGTCTGGGCCCACCACCGGCGCCAGGAGCAGATCGAGCAGGGGGACGAGCCCGGCGGCACCTGGGAGACCGAGTACCGCAGCCGCCTCCGCGCCTTCAAGAGCGAGCACGGACGGATCGTCGAGGCGTACTGGTGCCGGTACGAGGCCTCGGCTGTCGCCCTGACCGAGAAGCCGCTCAGCCGCGAGGACTCGATCCTCAGGCTGCACACGGCCACGGACTGGCGGACCGCGGGCGCGCCCACGGTGGCGAGCGCGCTGCACGACTGCGAGACGCTCGGAATCAGGGTCGGCGAGATCCTGCGCGGCTCGACGGAGAAGGTCGCGCTGCACTGGCTGTACGCCGCCACGAGCCGCCTGCTCGCGTTCGTGGACAAGCAGAAAGAGGCCCCCCTGCCGCAGAGGAAGGAGATCGCCGGCCTCATCGCCGATCACGCCGACGAGCTGAAACGGATCGACGACTACTACCGGCGGGCCGGTGAGAACTCCGCTCGCATCGTGTACTTCGACGGCATGCGCTGGGGCGCTCTCGCGCTTGCCGGCCCGCTTGCGTTCCTGGCCGCGGTCGGGTGGATCTTCGACGGCTTTGGCGTCTTCGACCTGCACGAAGCGAGAGTTCAAAACCTCTTCGTCTGCCTGACGATGGGCGCGATCGGGGCGATCGTGAGCGTGATGACGAGGATGGCCGACGTGAGGAGCAGCTTCAGCCTCGAGTTCGAGGTTGGTCGCAAGCCGGTGCGGCGACTCGGGGCCCTGCGTCCCTTCATCGGCGCGACGTTCGCGCTGGCGCTCTACCTGGCCCTCAAGAGCGACCTGCTCCAGATCGGCGAGGGGAAGTTGACCCAGTCGCCCTACTTCTACGCGACGATCTCGTTCCTGGCCGGCTTCAGCGAGCGGCGGGCGAAGATCCTGCTCGAAGGTGCGGCCGGCGGCGCCGGGCTGCCCTCCGAGTCGAAGACTGCGTAGGGAGGCCATCCCCCTTCGGGGGGTTACGCGCACGTTTCGGGTGAGCCGATACCCCTGGAAGGAGGAGCGGCCCCCTCCGAATCGGGCACTGCGGCTCACACCGGATTCATCCCGAATGGGGCGCCGACTTCTTCCGAGAGTCACTCAGGCTCAGTTGGCAAGTCCAACCGACGAAAGGAAGAAGAAGAGACATGAGCAGTCGACGAA
Source organism: Gaiellaceae bacterium (assembly GCA_050697975.1). Lineage (GTDB taxonomy): Bacteria > Actinomycetota > Thermoleophilia > Gaiellales > Gaiellaceae > JBOHAW01. Next base: position 389 of record JBOHAW010000162.1, on the reverse strand, counting down.
ATAGGAGCAGGCGGCTCCTCGTCACGGTCCTCTTCGCCGGCGTGCTCGCCTCTGCGGCGTACGCGTTTACGGCGTCGAACACCGTCCCGGGCACCACTGCCGGCCAGGGTGCGACGGCAATCAGCGGCTATTCGGCCACGAGCGTCGCGTACAACCTCAACGCCACGACCCCGTCGAACATCGATTCGGTCGCGTTCACGCTTTCCCCGGCCGCTGCGGCGACGGTGAAGATCCAGCTCGTCACGGCGGGCAGCTGGTACTCGTGCACGAACACGGCCGGCAGCGTCAGCTGCGCCACGACCTCGCCCCAGGCGACGGTCGCGGCCGCGAACAACCTCAGCGTCCTGGCGGTTCAGTAAGGACGGATGCGAACACGGGCGGCGCGCGGC
>JBOHAW010000161.1:0-7888 GCA_050697975.1 Gaiellaceae bacterium | reverse complement strand
GGTGCGGCCTGCGCGGGGACGCTCGGCTCGGCGACCGCGCCGCCGTTGCCGCCGTTCGCGCGCGCCACCTCGAGCAGGCGCAGGAGCCCGGGGTGGCCGGCGACGAGCGCGCTGTCGCCGCTCTCGAAGAGTGCCCGCCACTCGGACGGGACGGCCTCGGGATTCTCGAGGTACTCGTCGAGCAGGAGCTGCGCGTACCCCGCGTTCAGCCCGTCCACGTCCCGATCGCTCATACCGTGTGTTGTAGCAAGGCCCGCGGAGGGGAGTCCCGAAGGAGTATCATTCGATACATGCGTGACTGGATGATCATCGGCGTCCTGTACGTGCTCAGTCTGGGATTGTTCCGGCTGCTCGGCGGTTTCCGCGGCGCGGGCGAGGCCTTCCAGAAGTGGGGTCGGGCGAACGCGGCAGCCCGAGCTTGCCGGGTCTCCCCGAGCAGCTAGGACTCAGCCGCTCAGTAAAGCGGACGGTTGGTCGCGATCGCGATCGTCATCCCCGCGACCCAGCACACCGCCGCGAGCGCGACGGCGAAGAGGGCGAGACGCTGGTGCCGGCCGCCGAGGCCGACTGCGACGAGAGCGACGAGGATCGCGGCCGGGATCACACGCACAGGCCGGTGCACGACCCCGATCAGACTCACGAAGACCGCCAGGGACGCCAACAGACCGGCGATCGCCTCTGCCGGCCGGTCTCGGCGCTCGGCCGGCACGCTCACCGTCTGATCCTGGCGCGAGCGAACGCCGTCCGCCGCCGATACGTCCGCATGGGCGAACCGTGCGGCCCGGGGCGGAAGCCGCGGCGCCCCAACGATCGCCGGCCGGCCCAGGAGCGTGGCCCGTGGTCGGGCCGGGCGGCGAGGGCGGCTCCCTCGAGTGGGCGGGGCTCTGCCTTGATCGCCCACCAGACGACGGCGCAGAGGTAGACGATCGGGATCTTGAGGATTACGAGCATGAAGACCGCCTCCCAGACCGCCACGCGCACGGGCGCAGTGTACGCGCTCAGAACAGCGAGTAGCTCGAGATCGCCAGCGCGTCGGGCAGCCTCGACGGGTGCGACGCGAGCAGCAGCCCCGGCGGCCTCGCCATTCGCAGGCCGGCGGCGACCGCGGCCGTGACGAGCGCGGCCGAGCTGCCTGGCGCGACGACGTCGACCCGGTCACCTTCACGTCGTCCGAGCTCGGCGCGCAGCGCAAGCGCTGCAAACTCCGCGTCCGCGCCGGCGACGGGGCCGATACGGCCGTGCGGCCAGACGTACGAGTACGCGACGGGTTCGCCGCCGCGCAGCCAGAGCGTGGCCTCGCCACCCCGCGCCCAGAAGCGATGGTCGACCGTCCGCTCGAAGCCGTAGGCGGACTCGTCGAGTGCCCGGAGCGCGACCGCGTCCACCGTTGCCGGCTCGAGGTGCAGCGGGGCGTCGGTCCGACCGGTGCCCTCGAGCGCCAGCATCGGCGTCGCGGGCACGAGTCCCCGCCGCGCATACAGGTTGTTCGAGACCGGCTGGATCGCGTCGGTCAGCGTCAGTCGCCGCGGCGCCCGCTCGTTCCAGGCGCGTTCGAGGAGCCGCGCGCCGATGCCGCGCCCCTGGAACTCCGGCAGAACGAAGAGCGACGAGAGAAACCACGCGTCGCCGCGCTCGAAGGCAGCCGTGTACGCGACCACGCGTCCGTCCTCCTCGGCGACGAAGCAGCGGTCTGCGTCGTGGGCGAGCAGGTGGCCCTGCTGGGCGACGAAGGCCTCCTGGGGCGGTTCCGGAGGCGGGAAGGCATGCCGGCGGTAAAGACCGCCGATCGCCGCGCGGAAGACGGCGTACTGGGCGGGCAGGTCGGCGGTGGCGGTCGGCCTGATCTCCACCGCGCCGAGCGTACGCGGGTCTGTCAGGGTGGCGGCGGGTGAACCGATCTGGACTGGACTCGTCACGGTCACTGAGATCGACGTCGTCCGCACGGATAAGCTGCTCTCGCGGGAAGGAACCCGGCTGGTCGAGCGGGTTCCGCTGCGAGGTTAGGCGGATCGGGTTGGCGGAAAAGGGTCCTGCATGAGCGACACGGAGATGACGACGCTGCTCGAGCGGGGCGAGGAGCAGGGCTGCCTCAACCTCTCGGAGTTCAGCGAGTACCTGCACGAGGCCGACCTCGACGACGACCAGCGCGAGGCGCTCTTCCAGAAGCTCGACGAGCGCAGGATCGAGCTCACCGACGACTGCGGGCGCACGCACGTCGACAGCACGTACGTGAACGGCGACCTCGCAGTCGCGACGACCGACGCGCTCCAGCTCTTCCTCAACGAGGCGGGGCGCTTTCCCCTGCTGACCGCGGCCGAGGAGGTCGAGCTGACGAAGCTCGTCGAGCGGGGCGACAAGGCTGCGAAGGAGCGGATGATCAACTCGAACCTCCGCCTGGTGGTCTCGATCGCGAAGCGATATCAAGGCCACGGCCTGTCGCTGCTCGACCTGATCCAGGAGGGCATCATCGGCCTGATCCGGGCGGTGGAGAAGTTCGACTGGCGCCGGGGCTACAAGTTCTCGACATACGCCACGTGGTGGATCCGGCAGGCCGTTCAGCGCGGCGTCGCCAACAAGGCGCGCACGATCCGGATCCCCGTGCACATCGCCGAGCGCGAGCAGAAGATCGCCCGGGCGGAGCGGGAGCTGAACATCAAGCTCGAGCGCGCGCCCACCGAGGCGGAGGTCGCGAAGGCCGCGAAGCTCTCGACGAAGCACGTGCGCGAGGTGCGCAAGGCGGCGCGCGCCGTCACGAGCCTCGACCGGCCACTCGGCGACGACGGCGACGCCTCGCTCGGGGATCTCTTCGAGGGCGAGGGCGTGTCGATCGAGGAGGAGGTGCACCTCAACCTCCAGGAGGAGACGCTGCACCGGGCACTGGCGGAGCTGCCGGAGCGGGAGCGCGAGATCCTCAAGCTGCGTTACGGGCTCGACGGCCATTCGGAGCCGACCTCGCTCGAGGAGATCGGGCGCAGGCTCGGGCTGACGCGCGAGCGGGTGCGCCAGATCGAGGCGAGGGCGCTCGAGCGGCTCGCGATGCAGCGCGAGATCGAGGCAATGCGCGCGGCGTAGACCGGCGCGCTACGTCAACCTGGCTTAGCGGCGCTTGCCCGGGGCGACGGTGCCCCAGAGAGCATTGAGTCGAACGTCCATGTATGGACTACGACCCCTCTCGTGCGCGAAACTTGCTCACTCGAACGAGGGAACGGAGGCGGCAGGGCATGACGGGATTCACGATCAAGCACATGGACGAGTTCGAGCGGCCCTTCCCGAAGTGGGCGCTCGCCCGGCGTTCGCTCGGCGTGGAGTCGTTCGGCATCAACGTCGTCGAGCTCTCCTCGGGCGAGGACATTCCCGAGCACGACGAGACCGGTCGCGACCACGAGGAGGTCTTCATCGTGCTGAGCGGCGAGCCGACGATGGTGATCGACGGCGAGGATCACCCGGCCCGCGCTGGCACGTTCGTCAGGGTCGACCCGGAGCCGAGCCGCACGGTGCGGAACGACGGGGACGGGCTGGCGACGGTGCTGATCGTCTCGGCGCCGCGCTCGAGCGGCTACGAGCCGCTGGACTGGGCCTAGACGCTCAGACAGCGACGGGCTGAGCGACCGCGACGACGTTCCCGTCGGGATCGGCGAACCAGGCCGCCTCCTCGCCCCACGAGCGAGAAGTCAGCGGGCTGAGCGGGCGGCCGCCGGCGGCCTCGACCTTCGTAGCTGTCGCATGCGCGTCATCCACCCGGACGTAGAGGTACGCAGGCGCAACGTGTCCGTTCGGGACCTCGATCGGGTCGCCGCCGACCGTCTCGGCGAACCCGTCGCGCTCGTACAGTCCGAGCGAGCCGCCGTCCGGCGGCAGGAGCTCGACGTAGTTGGCGTAGTCGATCAGCTGATTGCGCGGCCAGTCGAACGCACGCTCGTAGAACTCGAGCGAGCGGGCGAGATCGCTCACGGCGAAGATGACCTGCATCGCGCCGAGGATACTGGGTAGCCGCTCTGCTGTCGCGGAGCCAGGCGCAGCGCGGCTGCTGTCTTGATGTGCGTTCTCACCGAACACGCACACGCGGTATGGAGCCAGCCGGGCTCGAACCGGCGACCTTCTGGCTGCCAGCCAGACGCTCTCCCAGCTGAGCTATGGCCCCTGGGTCGGCACCAAGTGTAGCGTCGAACTCATGCTGCGCATGATCCGTCGAGAGAACGAATCGGCTCGTTCGCCGGACGAAACGTTAGCCCGCTGCGGCCTCGACCTGGATCGCCGGCACGTCCCCCCAGAGCTCCTCGAGGCGGTAGAACGCGCGGGTCTCGGGCGTGAACACGTGCAGCACGAGATCGAGGTAGTCGGCGATGATCCATGTCGCCTCGCCGGCGCCCTCGACGGAGCGCGGCACCACGATCTCGTCCGCCTTCAGCCGCGCGTACACCTCGTCGAAGATCGCCTTCGTCTGCCGCGGGTTCTGGCCCGTGCAGATGACGAAAAAGTCGGTGTAGGTGCAGACCGGCCGCATGTCGAGGATGACGACGTCCTTCGCCAGCTTCTCCTGGGCGAGAGCGGCGACGCGGCGGGCTTGTTCGAGAGAGCTCAGGAGTGCGTCAACGTCCTTTCTGGTCGGTCGGAGTGTACCCACGAGCCGCGGACGTCACCCGGCCCGGTACAGACCGAGCTCGGCGATCAGGCGCTCGACGGCAGCCGGAACGAGGCCGGAGATGGGCTCGCCGGCCGCGACGAGGGCCCGAATCTGGCTGGAAGAGACCGGGACGGGCTCGATCGGGAAGACGGTGACACGGTCGTGCTCGTCTGCCGCCAGCTCCGCGGAGCCCGGGCGCGCGGCGACGCCGAGGCGGGCCTGCGCGAGCACCTCCTCCGGCTCCTTCCACGACCGGAACGCGGCCCACTGGTCGGCGCCGAGGAGGAAGATCGGATCGTCGAAACGATTCTCACGCAGGAGGTCGACCGTGTGAGCGTGCTCGTCGAGCTCGACGAGAGCGCCCGGCACGTCTGCGAAGGCCGCCTCCGCGAGACGAAGGCGGACGGGACCGGGGGCGGCGACCGCCCGATGGCCGGGGCGGGCCGCGACGAGCACGACCAGCCGCTCGAGATCGAAGTGCGCCACCGCGGCGCGCGCGAGCGCAAGGTGGCCGTTGTGAGGCGGATCGAAGGCGCCGCCGAGAAGCCCCGTCACTGGAGCTCGTGCACCTCGTCGCCGATCTCGACCTCCGCCCCGCGCCGGGCTCCGGCGGCCTTGAGCGCGGCGGCGAGCTCCTCCTCGTCGCCCGGCGGCGTGCCGACGACGCGGAAGCCTCGCTCGGTGCGGTAGATGCGGTAGGCGGGCCGGCCGGCGGGCCGGGGCCGGTAGACCAGGAAGTCGGCGAGCGCGCCGTCCTCCAGCCGCGGCGCCGGAGCCGCGGCCGGGCAGAGCTCGAAGAGCGCGCGCCGGAAATCCTCGACGCCCGCGCCGGTGGCGCACGAGAGGCGGAAGACACGCAGTACGCGTGGGTCCTCGAGCTCCAGCACGGGCGGCTCCGGGAGAAGATCGATCTTGTTCAGCACGACCACCTGCGCCCGCTCGTCGAGGCCGGCTCCGTAGGCCGCGAGCTCTCCGTCGATCGTCGCGAAGCGCTTCGCGGACTCCCCGTCCGAGGCGTCGATCACGTGCACGAGCAGCCGGGCGCGCTCCAGGTGCGCGAGGAACTCGTGGCCCAGACCGAGGCCCTCGCTCGCGCCCTCGATCAGCCCCGGCACGTCGGCGACGGTCAGCTGCCGGCCTTCCGGCGAGTCGACCGTGCCCAGGACCGGCGCGAGCGTCGTGAACGGGTAGTCGGCGACCTTCGGCCGGGCGTTCGAGATGCGCGCGAGGAGCGACGACTTGCCCGCGTTCGGAAGGCCGACGAGCGCGGCGTCCGCGAGCAGCTTCAGGCGCAGGTCGAGCCAACCGTCCTCCCCGGGCAGGCCGGTCTCGGCGAAGCGCGGCGTCTGGCGCGTCGGGGTGGCGAAGCGCTTGTTGCCACGGCCGCCGGCCCCGCCGCGTGCGGCGACGAAGCGCGCCCCGGCCGCGGCCAGATCGGCGATCAGCTGCTCCCGCTCGTCGAGCACCTGCGTCCCGAACGGGACGCGCAGCTCGACGTCCGCACCGGATGCGCCCTGCTTCTGGCGCCCACGGCCGGGCTCGCCGCGGCCGGCTCGGAAGCGCTGGTTCGCACGGAAACGCGAGAGGTCGCGCAGATCGGCGTCGGCAACGAGCACCACGTCGCCCCCCTCCCCACCGTCGCCGCCGTCCGGGCCGCCGCGCGGCACGTGCTTCTCGCGACGGAAGGACAGGCCGCCGTCGCCGCCCCGACCGGCCTGCACGTGAATCCGCGCCCGGTCGTGGAACATGTCCGGGCGGCTAGTGCCGGAGCACTAGTCGGTGATGGCGACGGAGCGCCGCTCGCCGCTCTGGCGGAACTCGACCTTGCCGTCGCGCTTGGCGAAGATCGTGTCGTCACGCCCGATGCCCGTGCCGGGACCGGGGCGGAAGCGGGTCCCGCGCTGGCGCACGATGATCATTCCGGTCGTGACCTCCTGACCGGAGAAGATCTTCACGCCGAGCATCTTCGGGTTCGAGTCGCGCCCGTTGCGCGAGGAGCCGAGACCTTTCTTGTGCGCCATCTAGCTCACTTCCTTCTTCGTGGCCGCGGGCTTCTTCCTCGCCGCCGGCTTCGGCTTCTCGGCCTCTTCCTTCGGCTTCGACCTGGATGCCGCCTTCTTGCCGATCGACTCGATCTCGATCTGCGACAGCCGGCTGCGGTAGCCCGTGTGCCGCTTGTAGCCCGACTTCGCCTTGTACTTGCCGATCCGGATCTTCTCGCCGAGCACGTGCCCGACGACGCGCGCGGTCACGGTCCCGCCCTTCGGCGCGAAATCCGGGTCGCCGTCACCGCCGAGCATGAGGATGTCCGGGTGGAACGTCTTCCCCTCGTCGGTCGGCAGGCGATCGACGAGGAGCTTCTGGCCCTCCTGGACGCGGTACTGCTTCCCGCCGAGTGAGATGATCGCGTAGCTCATAGCGTGGAAAACGCGGGCACACGCCCGCGAACCGAGAAAGTGTAGCCAGGATCGACGCAGCTCGCAAAGCGGCGGGGGGCCTCGGCGAGGTGCTCGCGGTCTGGACGCTGCTCGCGCTGACGGCGCTCGCCGTCCTCGTCACCTACTCCCGGCTGCCGCCCGAGAAGCTCTACCACACGAGCGTCGACGGCCTCGCCGGCGGGCTCGGCCGGGCGCTCGTCGTCGTGAACTTCCCGGTCGCGCTCGTGGCGATCGCGATCGTGCTCGTCTGCGCCGGCCGGGGTCGCGGCGGGCTCGTCACTGCCGCCTCCTGGCTTGCGGTCGGGCTCTGCCTGGTCGTCGTCGTCCCGGGCGTGGTCGACCAGGACGACCTCGACGCACGGTGGGTGAACGCGCTGCCGGGGCTCGGCGTCGCGATTGCGGCCGGGCTGACCTGGCTCGCGAGGCCAGGTCTGAGCTGGAGCCCGCGCGCTCCGGGCGACAGGATTCGGTTGGTGCTCGCCGCCGTGCTCCTCGTCGGCGCGATCCCCTGGGTCTTCGCGGAGACCGGCTTCTACGCTCCGGACCCGATCCTCGCCGACGAGGTTCCGTCCGGCGAGACGATCGCGGCCGTCCATCTCGGCCACCACCACGGCACGGACGGCGTGCTGCTCGCACTCTCGGCGCTCCTCCTCAGCCGTACCCTCGGGAGCCTTGTGGCTCTGAGCCACAAGGTGATCGTGTCGTTCTATCTCGCGCTGATGCTCGCCTACGGGGCGGCCAACGCGGCACAGGACTTCTGGCTCGAGCAGGTGGTCAAGCGCGGCTGGACGGAGCGCGGAATCCCGAGCGTGCTGAACCCGAAGCT
>JBOHAW010000160.1:0-5423 GCA_050697975.1 Gaiellaceae bacterium | reverse complement strand
GTCGAGGAGCGAACTCGAAACGGCGGCCGGCCCGTCGACGTCGAGCGAACCTACCGGCACACGCCGACCTCTCCGCTCGACCCCCAAACAGGTCAGGTGACTGGCGAGCGCGCGCACGTCGCCCTCGCCTGCGCGGCCATGCGGGCCGTGGTCGAGGTCGACGTCGAGCTCGGGCTGACGCGGGCGGTCTGGATCGGAACCGCGCAGGACGTCGGGCGCGCGATCAACCCGCAGGCCGTCTACGGGCAGATCGAGGGTGGCACGGCGCAGGGGCTCGGCCTTGCGCTGATGGAAGAGATTCAGACGCGGGACGGCCTGATCACGAACGCGAGCTTCACCGACTACCTGATCCCGACGGCGCTCGACATGCCGCCGGTCGTGGCCGAGCTGGTCGAGGAGGCGGAACCGGGCGCGCCCTACGGCGTCAAGGGCGTCGGCGAGCCGCCGACGGTGGTCTCGACCGCGGCTGTCGTGGCAGCGCTCAGGGACGCGACCGGGCGCGAGCTCACCCGCGTGCCCGTACGCCCCGACGACATCGTCGGCCTCGCGTCAGGTACACGCGTCTGACTCTGGAGACCCCACCTCCCCGACCCATGGCGCCAGCCTAACGCCAAAACACGCACGCATGGCGAACGCCGGCGCGCCGGCTTCGTCGCGATCCGTCCCCAGGCTCACCCCTGGTGGAGGGAGAGCGCCGCGCCCACCGCGAGCAGCGCGATCCCCAGCACGCGCGGCCAGCTGAGCGCGATCTCGTCCAGGCCGAAGAGCCCGTAGCGGTCGATCACCGCCCCCATCGCGAGCTGGCCTGCGATCAGGATCCCGATCGTCGCCGTGGTGCCGATTCGCGGCGCGGCCACGGTGATCGTGAAGACGATGAACACGCCCATCAGTCCGCCGCTCCAGAGCCAGATCGGCTCGCGCAGCGCGTCCGCGGCGCCGCCGACCCCGTGCCCGACCACGAGTAGCGCGGTGAACGCCACGAGCGCCGAGATCGTGAGGGCGAAGGCGAGCGCCTCGAGCGCGCCGACGCGCTCGCCGAGCTTGCCCATCACCGCGATCTGCACGGAGCCGGCGAGACCTGCCAAGGCCGACAGCACGACCGCGAGGGCGGTCCCGCCTGTCACTCGTTACTCGTGGCCTCCGGGCGCCACCGAGTCGTCGGTCTGGAAGAGGCTGAAAGCGTTCCCCTCGGTGTCGCTGCAGCGCGCGTACCAGCCCACGGTGGGGATCGGCTGCGGATCGTCCGCCTTGCCGCCGAGCTTCTTCACCTGCTTGACGGACTCGCCGATGTCGTCGACGTCGAAGTAGATGAGCGCACCAGTCTCGCCCGACTGCGAGGGATAGATGGCGCCGCCGGGGTCGCCGCCGGCCTTGGTCATGTTGTACTCGACCGGGCCCTCCCAGGTGTCGTACGTCCAGCCGAAGAGCGATCCCCAGAACTCCTTCGCACGCGACGTGTCGTGCGCCGGCAACTCGAAGTGCACCAGGCGTCCAGCCATCGAAAACTCCTTTCGAGACGAGGTGGAACGAAGCTATACGCTCCGCACTCTGCGATGAAGGGAGACGGATGATCCGAGCGTTTGTTGTCTACGAGGAGGAACCGGACCCCGCACGTTTCGAGGAGCACGCCGAGCTCTGTCGCAAGGTCCCTGGCGGCACCTTCCGCCACGGCAAGGTCTTCGCCGCCCCGATGGGCGAGCCGCGATACAAGTACTACGCCGAGTGGGAGTTCCCCGACCGCGATGCCTTCAAGGAGGCCGCGAGGACGCCCGAGTTCATGGAGACGGGGAAAGACGCGATGGCCATGGGCGTCCGCTTCCACGTCCACTTCGCCGACGTGCAGTGACGGAGCCGGCGCAGCCGAAGCCGCGCCCGCCGGACGAGCTCGGCTTCGAGCGGATCGTGTACGAGAAGGCGCCGCCGCGGGCCACGATCACCCTCAACCGGCCCGAGATCCTCAACGCGTTCGACTTCCAGATGCTGCGCGAGCTCGCACGCGCGTGCGAGGACGCATCCTGGGACGACGAGATCCGCGTGGTCGTCGTCACCGGCGCCGGCCGGGCCTTCTGCGTCGGCGCCGACCTGAAGGCGTGGGGAGCCGATCTCGTCGGCAACCCGACCGAGTACTGGAAGTGGTTCGGCGCCTTCAAGGACATGCACGACCGGCTGCGCGAGATCGGCAAGCCTACGGTCGCCCGTGTCAACGGGATCGCCGTCGGCGGCGGCAACGAGCTGCAGATGGCCTGCGACCTCGCCGTGATGGTGGACGACGCGTTCATCCGCCACGTCGGGCTCGAGCACGGGTCGGTGCCTGCCGGCGGGGCGACGCAGTGGCTGCCGATTTTCGTCGGCGACCGGCGAGCCCGGGAGATCATCATGCTCTGCGACGAGATCCCGGCCCGCCAGGCGGAGCAATGGGGCCTGGTGAACCGCGCCGTCCCCGCCACAGAGCTCGACGCCGCGGTCGACGAGTGGGTCGAGAAGCTCGCCCGCAGGCTTCCCCACACGACGCGCTATGCCAAGCAGCAGCTCAACTGGTGGCGCGACCTGTCCTGGCACGAGACGGTCGGGCACGCCCGCGAGTGGCTCGCCCTGTCGATGCTGAACGAGGAGGCGCAGGAGGCCATCCAGCGCTTCCTGGAGCGGGCCAAGTGAGACTCGCCCGGATCCAGCGGTAGGGCGAGGTCAGATCTCGAGCTCGACCGGGACGACGCGCACGTCGACGGCCTCGCCCTCGCGGATGACGTGCACCGTCACCGAGCTGCCGATCAGCTCACCGACCATGAGACGCTGGAGGTCGTCGACGCGCGACACCGATGTGCCGTCGACCGCGACGATGAGGTCCTCTGCGCGCAGCCCTGCCTCTGCGGCCGGGCTTCCGTCCACGACCTCGACCACCTCGACGCCGGTCTCCCGGCCGAGCCGGGCTGCGATCCGGGGCGGGAGCGGGCGCGCGCCGCCCGCTATGCCGACGTAGGCGCGCCGGAAGCGTCCGTCGCGCATCAACGCTCCGATGATCGTGCGCGTGACCGCGTTGATCGGCACCGCGAGCCCGAGCCCGAAACCGGCGACGGCCGTGTTGATGCCGATCACGCGGCCGAGACCGTCCGCGAGCGCGCCGCCCGAGTTGCCCGGGTTCAGGGCCGCGTCGGTCTGGATCACGTTCTCGACGATCCGCTGGGCGCGGGTCGGCAGCGAGCGACCCAGCGCCGAGACGACGCCGGCCGTGACCGAGCCCGCGAAGCCGTGCGGGTTCCCGATCGCGACGACGAGCTGGCCGACCCGGAGCCGCTCGGCGTCGCCGAGCTCGGCGGGCTCGAGGTCGCGCGCGTCGGAGCGGAGAACGGCCATGTCGGAGAAGGGGTCGGCGCCGACGACGGCCGCTTCCACGTCGCGGCCGTCGACGAACGAGGCGCGCACCCGTCCGCTCGTGCCGGCGACGACGTGCGCCGACGTGAGCATGAACCCGTCCGGCGTGACGACGACCCCGCTGCCGCCGCCGTCGAAGGTGCGGCCACCGCGCCCGCGTCGCGAGATGCGCAGGTTGGCGACCGAGGGCGTGAGCCGCTCCGCCACTGCGCTCACCGTGCGCGAGTACGCGTCGAGTGCCTCGTTGTCCGGCAGCTCGTCGCGATTCGGGTCCGGGCGCTGCGGGCCGAGAATCGTGTCGATGAACGTCAGGTCCGCCATCGGCCTCACGGTAGCTGCCCGCCACCGGTCTGCGTCGGGGCCGGCCCCGGGCCACCCTCCGCCGCAATCGTATTGAGGATTTGCGCCTGAAGGAGATACGCGAATGCGACAAGATTGCGACGGGTCGTCCACGGGAGGAGGCGTGATGGCGGAGGTCGAGGTCGCACGGGAGGGCGCGGTGATGACGATCACGCTCAACCGTCCCGAAGTGCTCAACGCGTTCAACGCGGCGATGCACGCGGCTCTCGCGGCCGCACTGGAGGAGGCCCGGGAGCCGGAGGTGCGCGCGGTCGTGATCACGGGCGCCGGCCGCGGCTTCTGCGTCGGCCAGGACCTGACCGAGTTCCGCGAGGCGGCGGGCGACATCGCCGACCGCCTGCGCTTGACCTATCACCCGAACGTGCTCGCGGTGCGCGCACTCGAGAAGCCCGTCATCGCCGGGATCAACGGCGCAGCCGCCGGCGCCGGTCTCTCGTTCGCCTGCGCGTGCGACCTGCGGCTTGCGGCCGACTCGGCGAGCTTCGTCCCGGCCTTCATCGGGATCGGTCTGGTGCCCGACTCGGGCGGCTCGTACTTCCTCCACCGCCTGCTCGGTCAGGCCCGCGCGTTCGAATGGATGACGCTGAATCGCAAGCTCACGGCTGCCGAGGCGCACGCGTGGGGACTCGTCTCGGAGGTGGTCGAAGCAGACGGCCTCGCGGGTCGCGCTGCCGAGCTTGCCGCCGGGTATGCCGCCCTGCCGACGCGCGGCATCGGATTGACCAAGCGGCTGTTCGATCGCGCGGCGGGCTCGACTCTCGACGACCAGCTCGAGCTCGAGGCGCAGCTCCAGGCGGAAGCGACGCGCACCGAGGACTTCACCGAGGGCGTGGCCGCGTTCCTGGAGAAGCGGCCGCCGCAGTTCAGAGGCCGCTAGTTCTGGGCCGGGACGCAGGAGTCGAGGTCAAGGTTCCTGCCGATCTCGCCGGCCTTCGCGTCCGACTCGTCTGCCTTACGGAGTACGGCCCGAATGGCTGAAGGACGGCCGGTGACCGCGGCCTCCCGGAGCTCGGGATAGAGGGCGAGTGTCCGGTCCATCTGGGCGAGCATTCGGCGGAACTCCTCTGCGTCGCCCTCGGGCGGCTGAACCTGTTTCAGCTCCTCCACCTTCTGGTGTGCGAGCTGGGAGATCTCGTCGACGTAGTCGAGGAGCTGCTGGTAGCTCTGCGGGCTCTTGAGCGCGCGCACCTGCTCGAAATGGCGGTGGCAAATCGCGTTCGCCTTCGCGGCGAAGACTGCGCGCGCGTCGCCGCTCCCGCCGCAACCGGCGAGAGCGGCGACCAGCAACAGGCACGCGATCCGCTTCATTCCGGCGAGTCCGATTCGAACAGCTTGCGCCCGCACGTGACCAGCCCGAGCACGTCCGACCAGCGCCGGGCCGCGGCGTCGGAGCGGAGGCCGGCCTGGATCGAGATCTGCGCGGCGCGATCGTCGTGCTCACCCTCGGCCACGGCCAACTGCTCGAGCGCGATCGCGCGGCGATCGAGGGCCGCGGCGAGCTGACGCGCAGCCTGTCTCCGTGGTGGCGGCGGACGAGTGGCCCGAAACTGCCGGGCGGCCGAGCGGGTGAGGTCGACCTTCCGGTGGAGAAGGCGCGGCACGTCGTCGGCGGTGGTCGGCTGGGACACGGTCTCGAGCAGCGAGTGGTAGACGGTACAGATGCCTTCCGCCCGGGCCGCCCAGCTCGTCGCGGC
>JBOHAW010000159.1:0-3104 GCA_050697975.1 Gaiellaceae bacterium | reverse complement strand
GCTCTCGAGCCTTGGCAAGGGCGGGGGTGGTTCCTGGCGCCGCGTGATCGCGGGCCAGGAGCAGGCGTGTATTGCCTGAAGGGGCGCTCGGCCGTTTCGGACTAGGCGCCCGGGGCAAGGAATCGGGCATGGGGGTCGTGAGCCCTGAGCGGCAGCGTCCAGCTCCGCCGGGCGCGCCGGCGCCGCCCCCGGAGCCGCCGCGCCGCTTCCCGTCCGGCCTCGTCACGCTCGGCGTCGTCGTCCTCTCCTTCGTCCTGCTCGCGGGCTGGGCGCGCGACCTGCTGCCCGACCTCGGCAATCCGTTCCGCGAGGAGACGGTCGTCCGCAGCGGCCCGGCGCTGCTCAAGTCGATCCAGGACATCCGGCAGTACCGCGCCGCGACCGGCCATTTCGAGGTGATCGTCGACGTGGAGCGCGACACGCGCTTCGTGCCCGCGCTGATCAAGGGCGAGCGCGTGCTCTTCGTCGCCGTCGGCACGGTCGACGCCGGCGTCGACTTCTCCGGACTCGGCGGCGAGGCGGTCGACGTCTCGGACGACCGTCTGGCGGTGACGGTCACGCTGCCGCCGGCGCGCTTCTTCGGCGCGGTCGTGGACCCCGCCCGCAGCTACGTCTACGACCGCGACCGCGGCGTGATCGACCGCGTCGCCTCGGTCTTCGAGGACAGCCCGACGGGCGAGCGCGAGCTCTACCGGCTGGCGGAGGAGAAGCTCGCCTCGGCGGCGCGCGAGAACTCGGGCCTGCTGCGGCGCGCCGAGCGGAACACGCGCGTCCTGCTCGAGGGCATGCTCGGCGCGCTCGGCTTCGAGACCGTGGCCGTGCGCTTCGAAGAGGGCTGACCGCTACTCGGGCCGGACGAAGATGCCCGCGGCGGCCTTGTCGCCGACCGCGCGCTCGCCGCCGTTCAGCCGCACGACCATGTGCCCGGCGGCGGGCTGCGTGTCGCGCACCTCGAGCTCGCGGCCGGGCTCGAGCCCCTGGTCGTAGAACCAGTGCAGCAGCTCGCCGTCGTGCTCGGCGAGCCGGACGATGGTCGCACGCGCGCCGGCCGTGAGGTCGGAGAGCGGCGCGAGCTCCAGGTTCTCCGCCTGCTCGAACGTCGTGTCGACGGGCCACCCGTGCGGGCAGCGCTCGGGCTGGCCGAGCCGCTGCGCGATCCGGTCGACCATGTCGTCCGTGAACGTGTCCCCGAGCTCGTCTGCGTGCACGTGCGCCTCGGCGGCCGTGTAGCCCATGAAGTCGGTCAGCAGGCGCTCGATGATGCGGTGCTTGCGCACGACGCGCTCGGCGCGCGCGCGCCCGGACCCGGTCAGCAGCGCCTCCTTGTGCTCGCCGCGCTCGATCAGGCCCTCAGCCTCCAGCCGCTTCAGCATCTCCCCGGCCGACGCCCGCGAGACGCCGAGCATCTCGGCCACGCGAGCCGCGAGAGTGGGGGCGCCGGTCGACAGGGGACGGTACTCGCCGATCGGGAAGGCCAGGAAGTAGATCGTCTCCAGGTACTCGTCGATCGAATGTCCCTGCGCCATGCGGGCACTCTACCCCGGGGTGGTGCGCTCCGACACTCCCCTCGCCGTGAGCAGATAGACGAGCGGCGCCGAGAGCACGATCAGCAGCAGGGCCGAGGGAGCGGCCCGCGAGTAGGACGCGAGCGAGGTGTACTTCCAGACCTCGGTGGCAAGCGTCTCGAAGCCGATGGGCCGCAGGAGCAGCGTCGCTGGGAGCTCCTTCATCGTGCTCAGGAAGACGAGCGCCGCGCCGGCGAGCAGGCCGGGGGCGACGAGCGGCGCCGTCACCGAGAAGAGCACGCGCAGTGGCCCGCGCCCGAGCCCGCGTGCGGCCTCCTCGACGTTCGGGCTGACGGTCCGCAGCGCCGTGCTCGCCGCGCCCAGCGCCTGCGGGAAGAAGCGCACGACGTACGCGAAGACGAGCAGGCCCAGCGTCTGGTAGACGGGCGCCGCGTAGTTCGCCGCGAAGAAGACGAGCGAGAGCGCGATCACGATGCCCGGGAGCGCGTTCGCGGAATACGAGAGCCGCTCGAGCGCTCGCGTCCAGGCCGCTCGGTGACGCTGAGCGAGGAACGCGACCGGTAGCACTGCGGCCACCGCGGCGACGGCCGCGAGCGCCGAGACGAGCAGCGAGTTGAGCGCGGCGGCGGGCGCGAGCTCGACACCGCGACCGATCGCGATCGCGCGAGTGGACCAGTACGCGAGCACGGCGAGCGGGACCGCGAGGAAGAGTGCGACCACGGCGCCGCAGAAGCAGAGCGCCGGCCACCGCCACGGCCCGAGCGCGACCGAGTGGGGCGGCCGCGCGGTGCCGGGCGAGCTGCGATGGAGTCGCAGCTCGCGGCGGGAGCGCGACTCGAGCGCGATGATGATCCCCGCCAGCGCGACGAGCACGAGGCCGAGCACGGCTGCGGGCGTGCGGTCGAAGAGCGCGCGGTACTGGAGGTAGATTGCCCGCGTGAGCGCGTCGTACTGCATGAGCGAGACGGCGCCGAAGTCTGAGATCGTGTAGAGCGCGACGAGCAGGCCCCCGGCCCCCACGGCGGGCCGGAGGCTCGGGAGCGTCACGCGCCGGAACGTGACGAGCGGCGAATGCCCGAGGCTTCGCGACGCCTCCTCCAGGGCGGGATCGAGCGCTCGCAGCGACGCGGCCACGAGCACGAAGACGTACGGGTAGGTCGAGAGGGTGAGCGCGAGGAACGCTCCCGGAAAACCGTAGAGCTCGGGAAGCCGCTCGATCCCGAGCGGCCTCTCGAGCAAGCGCTGAAGGAGGCCGCGCGGCCCGAAGGCGCCGAGCAGCGAGAGCGCGGCCACGTAGCTCGGGATCACGAGCGGCAAGGCGGCGGCGGCGGCCCAGACACGGCGCCCGGGCAGGTCGGTGCGCGTGACGAGCCAGGCGAGCGGCACGCCGATCGCGATCGCCGCCGCGACGACGGCGGCCACGAGCAGGCCCGTGTCGAGCACGAGCTCAGCGGTACCGCGGCGGCCGAGCACCTGCCAGGCGCGCTCGCCGCCGCTCCCGGCGCGGATCACGAGGTAGGCGAGCGGCAGCAGGATCAGGCCGACCGCCGCGAGAGCAGGTAGCGCGAGCACGAGCGG
>JBOHAW010000158.1:0-3879 GCA_050697975.1 Gaiellaceae bacterium | reverse complement strand
CAACCGGGAGGCGGGGGAGGCGACGGCGGGCGAGCTCGGGGAGCACGCCCGCTTCGTGGAGACGGACGTGACGGACGAGGCGAGCGTGTCCGCGGCGGTGGCCGCCGCCGACGGCGGGCTGTACGGCGTGCTCAACTGCGCCGGCATCGGCTGGGCCGAGCGTGTGGTGGGGCGCGACGGGCCGCACGACCTGGAGCGGTTCGCGCGCGTCGTCCAGGTCAACCTGATCGGCACGTTCAACGTGATCCGGATCGCCGCGGCGGCGATGGCGCAGAACGAGCCGACGCCGAGCGGCGAGCGCGGCGTGATCGTGAACACGGCCTCGGTGGCGGCGTTCGACGGCCAGATCGGCCAGGTCGCCTACGCGGCCTCCAAGGGAGGCGTGGCGGCGATGACGCTTCCGGTCGCGCGCGAGCTCGGCCGCTTCGGCATCCGCGTGTGCACGATCGCGCCGGGCATCTTCGACACGCCGATGATGGCGCTGGCGAGCGAGGAGGTGCGCGAGTCGCTGCACGCGCAGGTGCCCTGGCCCCCGCGCTTCGGCCGTCCCGACGAGTACGCCGCGCTCGCCCGCCAGATCGTCGAGAACGAGATGCTGAACGGCGAGACGATCCGCCTCGACGGCGCGATCCGGATGGCCCCCAAGTGAAGGAGCGCCGATGGCGGACTTCGTAAAGCTCGAGCGCGACGGCGCGGTCGGGATCGTCACGATCGACCACCCGCCCGTGAACGCCCTCAGCGCACAGGTGATCTCGGACATCGAGGACGCGCTCGAGGAGCTGGACGGCGACGGCGAGGTGCGGGCGATCGTGCTCTGCGGAGCCGGCGAGCGGGCGTTCGTGGCCGGCGCCGACATCTCAGAGTTTCCGAGCCTCGGCGAAGGCGTTGCCGAGGAGAGCTCGGCACGCGGCGTCCAGAAGCTCGCCGGCCGCCTCGAGTCGCTCTCCAAGCCCGTCGTCGCCGCCATCCACGGGTACTGCCTGGGGGGCGGCCTCGAGACGGCGCTCGGCTGCGACGTCCGGATCGCCGCCGAGGACGCGCAGCTGGGCCAGCCGGAGATCAAGCTCGGCCTGCTGCCGGGCGGGGGCGGCACGCAGCGCCTGCCGCGCGTCGTCGGGCCCGGACGGGCTGCGCTCATGAACATGGGCGGCGAGCCGATCTCGGGGCGGCAGGCCTACGAGTGGGGGCTCGTCGAGCAGGTCGTGACCCGTGAAGGGCTGATGGAGGCCGCGCTCGCCGTCGCGCGGACGCTCGCGCAGCGCTCGCCGCACGCGGTCGCCGAGATCAAGCGGCTGGCGCGCGAGACGCGTGACCTGCCGATCGCGGAGGGCCTCCAGCGCGAGGCGCAGGCCTTCGCGCGCTGCCTCGCCAGCGAGGACGGTCACGAGGGCGTGGCCGCCTTTCTGGAGAAGCGCGAGCCGCGCTGGACCGGTCGATGAAGGCCGTCGTCTTGGAGCGGGTCGGAGGGCCCGAGCAGCTCGAGCTCCAGGAGGTTCCCGAGCCGGAGGCGGAGGACGGCGCGCTGGTGCGCGTCCGTGCCTCCGGGATCAACTTCGCCGACCTGCTCATACGGCAGGGCCGGTACCCGCAGCCGCCTCCGCTGCCGACCGTCCCGGGGATGGAGGTCGCCGGCGAGCTCGACGGCCGGCGCGTGATGGGGCTGACCAGCGGAGGCGGGGGCTACGCCGAGCTCGCGCCCGTCGACGAGCGCTGGCTGGCGCCGCTCCCCGAGAGCGCGTCCTTCGCCGAGGGCGCCTCCTTTCTGCTCACGTTCCTGACCGCGTGGATCCCGCTCACGCGCCAGGTGAGGGTGCGCGAGGGCTCGACGGTGCTCGTGCACGCGGCGGCCGGCGGCGTCGGCACCGCGGCCGTGCAGCTGGCGCGGCACCTCGGCGCGCGCGTCGTGGCGACTGCGGGCTCGGAGGAGAAGCTCGCGCTCGCCCGCGAGCTCGGCGCCGAGCTGACGCTCGACTACCGCGAGCACGGCGACTTCGGCGAGCGTTTGCGCCGTGAGACCGGCGGCGTCGACGTCGTCGTCGATCCGGTCGGCGGCCCGGTCTTCGCCGAGAGCCTGAAGACGCTGGCGCCGCTCGGGGTCGTGATCGGCATCGGCTACGCGGGCGGACTCTGGGAGCCGCTCGACCCCGGGCTGCTCGTCGGCCGGAACCTCGGCGTCCAGGGCTTCTATCTCGGGCGGCTGATGGCGCACCGGCCGGAGCTCGTCCGTGAGGCGATCGGCGAGCTGGTGGCACTGTGGGAGGAGGGCGCCGTCCGGCCGATCGTCGGCGCCGAGTATCCGCTCGGCGAGGCCGCCGACGCGCACCGTCTCATCGAGGAGCGGCGCTCGACCGGGAAGGTCGTTCTTGTCCCGTAGGCGCGCAATCGTCACGGGAGGCGCGTCGGGCATCGGCGCGGCGCTCTGCGGGCGGCTCCGCGAAGGGGGCTACGAGGTCGAGTCGCTGGATCTCACGACGGGCTTCGACGTCACGCGGCCCGAGGACTGGGCGCGCGTCGGCGCGGTCGACGTCGCCTGCCTGAACGCAGGAGTGCTCACGGGCGGAGCCGACGTCGCGGCGCTGACCGACGAGGCGTACCGACGCTCGGTCGCGGTGAACGTGGACGGCGTCGTCTTCGGCGTGCGTCGCCTGATGCACGTGATGCCGCCCGGCTCGCGCATCCTCGTGACCGCATCGCTCGGCGGACTCACGCTGGTTCCGGACGATCCGATCTACGGGCTGACGAAGCACGCGGTCGTCGGCTTCGTGCGGAGCGTGGCGCCGCAGCTCGAGGAGAAGGGCATCGCGATCAACGCGCTGTGCCCGGGCTGGGCCGACACGCCGCTGCTCGACGGCGACCCCCGCGAGCGCCTCGTCGGCGCCGGCTTTCCGCTGCTCCGCGCGGAGGACATCGCCGAGGCGGCCTGGGTCGCGCTCGAGTCGGGCGAGACGGGACGCGCGTGGGTCGTGCAGCCCGGTCGCCCGCCGCTCGACTTCCGCTTTCCGAACGTGCCCGGCGCGCGGACACCCGAGGGCGACTCCGTGCCCGCGCCGCCCTGGATCGCCTAGCAAGTAGAAGCCGACTCCGTCTACGAGAATCGCCAGACGCCGCCGTCCTCGAACTCCTGGAGGACCCGGCGGCTCACGACCATGCGGTGCACTTCGTCGGGGCCGTCGTAGATGCGCGCGCCCCGCGCGTGCCGGTACATCGTCGAGAGCGGGCTCTCGTCGGTCAGGCCGAGGGCCCCGTGCACCTGGATCGCCCGGTCGATCACGTCGTTGAGCACGCGGGCGGCGGAGAACTTGAGCATCGAGATCTCGACCCGCGCCTCGTCGCCGCCGTCGATCTTGTGCGCGGCGTCGAGCGTCATCAGCCGGCAGGCGTGGATCTCGGCGGCCGAGTCGGCGATCCAGTTCTGGATCGTCTGCTTGTCGGCGAGCGGGCCGCCGAAGGCCTCGCGCTCGAGCGCGCGCCGGCACATCAGCTCGAACGCGCGCTGCATCTGGCCGAGCCAGCGCATGACGTGGTGGATGCGCCCGGGACCGAGCCGCTTCTGCGCGATGCGGAAGCCGTCGCCGGGCTCGCCGAGCGTGTTCTCGACCGGAACGCGGACGCCCGTGTAGCGCACCTCGCAGTGCGTGCTCCAGCCGCGGCCCGCGTGGCAGAGCACCGGGATCGCGCGCACGATCTCGACGCCGGGCGCAGCCGCGGGCACGACGATCTGACTCGTGCGCCGGTGCGGCGGCGCATCCGGCTCGGTCACCGCCATCACGATCCCGAACGCGGCGCCGTCGGCGCCCGAGCTGAACCACTTGTGGCCGTCGATCACCCAGTCGTCGCCGTCGCGGACGGCGCGTGTCCGGAGGCTGGTCGGGTCCGATC
>JBOHAW010000157.1:0-3983 GCA_050697975.1 Gaiellaceae bacterium | reverse complement strand
GCCCGCCACAGCCGTGGCCGCACGCCCGGCTCGAGCAGCGGGAGCTGGACGAAGGCCCGACCCCCGGCTGCGAGCACGCGGGCGAACTCGCTCAGGTAGCCGAGCACGACGGAGCGGCTCGGCAGATGCTGGAGCACCAGGTAGCAGACGAGCACGTCCGCGCAGCCGCTCGCGATCCCGTCCAGGCGCTCGCCGGAGACGGTGCGGAAGTCGACGTTCCGGGCGTCCACGGCGGCGCGCGCCCGCTCGATCATCGCCGGCGAGACGTCGACGGCGAGCACGCGGTCGAAGCGCGCGGCGAGCGCAGCCGTCATCCGCCCGGGCCCGCAGCCTACCTCGACGCAAACGCCGCCCCGGGGATCTGCTCCGAGACGCCCGAGGAGCGCCGCAAGCTCCTCGTCTCCCCGGGCCGGGTCGCCGACGTAGACCTCGGTCTCGGCCGAGGCCAGGGCGTCCCATGTCGTCCGCATCCCCCTCGTGTCCAAGCGCACCAAGCGTACCGTTGCAGCCAGCGCGTGCCGGCCAGAAAGGACGGCCTGGAGGCGGCCGCCGCGCCTCCAGGCCATGCCGTCTAGGGGCCCCAGGGGCCGTGACCGGAAGTTGCCGCAAAGGCAACAACGGCCAGCGCGATCAGTGCAGTCTTGATGCGAGCCATGAAAAGCACCTCCTCTCTTCCCCTCAATGCTCCGCATGCGCGCAGCAACCTGGTACACAAGCGGGATGCACTTTTGTCGTCAAGTTCACCCGGTTTGACGTTGACGCCGTCAGGTGAAGCGGTGAAGATGATGCCGGACGTGACGGGGACTCCTGAACAGGCGACGATCGAGTCGATCGGCGAGCGGCTGCGACGACTGCGCGTGGAGCGAGAGCTCTCACAGCGCGAGCTTTCGTCGCCCGGAGTCTCCTACGCCTACATCTCGCGCATCGAGGCGGGCACGCGCCAGCCCTCGGTGAAGGCGCTGCGCAAGCTCGCCCGCAAGCTCAACGTCTCGCCCGAGTATCTCGAGACCGGCTCCGAGATGAGAGACGTCGACGAGCGCGAGCTCCGGCTCGCGAACGCCGAGCTCGAGCTCAGGCTCGCGCGCGACCCCGCGGCGGCCGAGCGCGAGCTCCAGCTCATCCTCGGCGAGTCGGTCGCCGCCGGCGACGTCGCCTCCGCGAGCCGGGCGCGCATCGGCCTCGGCCTCGCGGCCGCCGAGCAGGGCCGACACGACGAGGCCGTCGTCCTGCTCGAGCAGGGCCTCGAGGACGGAAGGGCTCGTCCCTCCGCCCGTCCCGACGTCTACGCCACGCTCGGCCAGTCGTACGCGACCGTCGGCGAGCCCGCGCGCGCGGTCGAGCTCTTCGACCGCTGCCTCGACGAGATCGCGGAGCAGACGCCCGAGGACGTGGCGGGACGAGTGCGGTTCGCCACCTATCTCAGCTACGCGCTCACCGACCTGGGCGACCTCGAGCGCGCGCAGACCGTCCTCCGGGAGGTGCTGTCGAGCGCCGACACGTTCGCCGATCCGTACACGCGGGTCCGGCTCTTCTGGTCGCTCGGCCGGCTCGCCGGCGCCCAGGGCGAGGCGACCAACGCTCTCGACTACATCAGACGGGCGATCGCCCTGCTCGAGACGACGGAGGACACCCTGCACCTCGCACGGGCGCACATCCTCTGCGCCTGGTCGCTCAACAACGCCGGGAAGGCCGACGAGGTCGGGCCGTACCTCGAGACCGCCGAGAGCCTCCTCGGGCCCCGCCCGGAGCAGATCGACGTCGCGGGGCTGCGCACGGAGCAGGCGAGGCGGCTCGTCGCGCTCGGGTCCGGCGCGGAGGGCGTCGCCCGCGCCCGCGAGGCGCTCGAGCTCTATGCCGATTCGAATCCGGCCGAGCAGGGGATCGCCTGGCGCGCGCTCGGCGAGGGCCTCGGCCTCCAGGACGAGATCGACGCCGCCACGGAGGCCTTCCGGCGCAGCGTCGAGCAGCTCACCCTGGCAGATCGGACGCAGGACTGCGTCCAGACCTACCGCACGTGGGGCAGGTTCCTCCGCGAGGCCGGGCGGGAGGCGCAGGCCCTCGACGCGCTCGAGAAGGCGGCCGATCTCGCCGTCCGCGTGGCGGCGCCGGCCAGGGCTTGACCCGCCGGCTCGACGTTCGTCCGCATGGCCCGTACTCGCTCGCCCTCACAGCGCGCCACGCGGGCGACGCGACGCGCCGGTTTCGCGACGGGACGCTGACCGCGGTCGTGCGGGTCGAGGGGCGGCCCGAGCGTGCGAGCGCCGAGCAGCGCCCGGACGGAACGGTGGCGCTGCGCGCGCAGAGCGACGCCGGGCTCGAGCAGCTCCGCTTCGTCCTCGCCCTCGACGCCGACCACACCGAGTTCCTGCGCCGCTTCGCCGCCGATCCGATGCTCGGAGAGGCGACTCGACAGCTGCGGGGCCTGCGCGTGCTCCGCGTCCCGACGGTCGCCCACGCGCTCCTGCGGGCGCTCTGCGGACAGCTGATCGAGTCGCGGCGGGCTCGGTCGATCGAGCGGCGGATCGTCCAGGCCGTAACGCCGGCGCTCGACGGGCTGCACGCGCCGCCGACCTGCGCCGACCTCGGGGCCCTCCCGCCCGCGCGGCTGCGCGCGCTCGGCCTGCACGCCCGGCGGGGCGCGACGCTCGTCCGACTCTGCCGCTCGGTGGAGCTCGAGCGTCTGCGAGCGGTACCGTCGAGTGGCGTCGCCGAGCGTCTCGGTCGGGAGCGAGGGCTCGGACCGTGGTCGGTCTCGGTCGTCTGCCTGGAGGGCTTGGGCCGCCCGGAAGTCGGGCTCGTCGGCGATCTCGGCCTGATCAAGCTCGCATCGGACCTGCGCGGGCGGTGGGTGGAGGCCGAGGAGACGGCCGAGCTGCTCGAGCCCTACGGCGAGTGGGGCGGGCTCGCGAGCGTCTACCTGATGACCGCGTACGGGCGCGGGCTGATCCCCCTGCCCGACCGTGCGCGCACGCGGCGACCGCCGGCGCGCTTCCGCCGCGCGGCCGCGTAGCCCTCGCTGCTTGGGCGGAAATTGGCGCGCGGGAATTTTCGGTCACGCATCTAGACTCCGCGCATGGCCATCGACCCGCGGCGGATCGCGATCCTCGGCGCAGGCAAGATCGGCGAGGCGCTCGTCTCGGGCCTGCTCAGCTCGAGCTGGCGCGAGCCGGCCGAGCTCGTGGCGAGCTGCCGGCGGCAGGAGCGCGCGGACGAGCTCGTGGAGCGCTACGGGCTGCGCGCGACCCTCTCGAACACGGAGGCCGTGCAGGGCGCCGCGCTCGTCGTGATCGCGGTCAAGCCTCAGGACATCGACGGCCTTCTCGGCGAGATCGGCGGTCTGCTCGCGCCGGAGCAGACGGTGCTCTCGATCGCTGCGGCGATCCCGACGGCGGCGATCGAAGCTCACCTGGCCCCCGGCGTTGCGGTCGTCCGGGCGATGCCGAACACCCCCGCGATGGTGCACGAGGGGATCGCGGGCGTCTGCGCTGGGGCGCACGCCGACGACGAGCACCTCTCGCTCGCCGAGGAGGTGCTCTCGCACCTCGGCGCCTCCGTTCGCGTGGCCGAGCCGTACATGGACGCGGTCACGGCGGTGTCGGGCTCGGGCCCGGCCTACTTCGCGCTCCTGGCGGAAGCGATGATCGAGGCCGGCATCCTGCTCGGACTCGCCCGGGAGATCTCGACCAAGCTCGTCGTCCAGACGATGCTGGGCACGGCCAAGCAGCTCCGTGACCTGGACATGCACCCGGTCGAGCTGCGGGAGATGGTGACCTCGCCCGGCGGGACGACGATCGCCGCGATCCGCGAGCTCGAGCGCGCCGGTGTTCGGGCCGCCTTCCTGAACGCGATCCAGGCCGCAATGGTGCGCTCGCGCGAGCTCGCCGCCGGCGACCCGTAGCGCGAGCTCACCGCTCGGGCAGCAGCGGTGACGCGAGCTCCGTTGCGATGCCGCGTTCGGCGGCGAGCGCCTGGAACGCAAGAAC
>JBOHAW010000156.1:0-14377 GCA_050697975.1 Gaiellaceae bacterium | reverse complement strand
ATGTAGACCTCGGGGTGGCCGAAGAACCAGAAGACGTGCTGGTAGAGCACGGCGTCGCCCCCGTCGCCAGGAATGAAGAAGTGCGTGCCGGCCTGGCGGTCGAGCAGGAGCAGCGTCAGGCCGGCCGACAGCGCCGGGAGCACCGTGAGCAGCATCCACGCGTAGACGTCGATCGTCCACACGAAGAGCGGTATGCGCATCCACGTCATCCCGGCCGTCCGCATGTTGTGGATCGTGACGATGAAGTTGATCGCACCCGCGAGCGAGGAGAGCGTGAGGATGTGGAGGGAGAGGATCCAGAGGTCCTGGCCCGTCCCGATGCTCTGCACCGACAGGGGGACGTAGCTCGTCCACCCGGCGTTGGGCGCGCCCCCCTTCGCGAACCAGCTCGCGTACAGGACGATCCCGCCGAAGAGGAAGAGCCAGTACGAGAGCGCGTTCAGGCGCGGGAACGCCATGTCGACGGCGCCGATCATGAGTGGGACGAGGAAGTTCGCGAAGCCGGCCCACACCGGGACGATGGCCAGGAAGATCATCGTCGTCCCGTGCATGGTGATGATCTGGTTGTACTCGTCGCGGACGAAGAGCTCCGTGTTCGCCTGGATCAGCTGGGTCCGGATCAGGACCGCGAGGACGCCGCCGGTGACGAAGAAGACGAGCGCGGTCACGATGTAGAGGATCCCGATCCGCTTGTGGTCGGTCGTCGTCACCCAGCTCGCGACGCGACCCTGCGTCCACGGGACCGGGTAGGGGCCTGGCTCCGCTCTAGCCGCCACTCTCGGCTCCCTTGGGCGCGATCGTCTTCAGGTACTCGGTCAGCGACTCCAGCTCGCGCTCGGTCCAGCCGCGGCCGACGGCTGGCATCCGGCCGCGGCCGTTGGTCACGAGCTCTCTGATCGCCTGCGCGTCCCCGAGGAGAGGGTTGGTCGCGATGCCGGGCGCGTATTCCGGCGCCGCGAAATGGCACTTCGTGCAGACGTCCTCCCAGAGCGTGCGGCCGAGGTCGGTCCCGCCGGCCTGCTGGGCGCTCCCCGTCTGCGCCGCCCAGCGGTCGTACTCCGCCTGCGGGAGCACCTCGACGGAGAGCTGCATCGCCGAGTGCTGGATGCCGCAGAGCTCGGCGCACCGGCCGGCGAAGACCCCGGTCCTCGTGGCCCGAAACTTCAGGTGCGTGACGATGCCGGGGATCGCGTCCATCTTCCCCCCGATCGCCGGCGCCCAGAAGCTGTGGATGACGTCGTCGTCGGGCGCGGTGAGCTCGAGCTCGACCAGCCGGTCGACCGGGACGCGCAGGCGGTCGATCGCGATCGCGCCGTTCGGGTACACGTACCGCCAGTAGAACTGTCGGCCCTCGACGGCGATCCGGAGCTCGGCCCGCTGTCCGGCGGCGCGCGCGGGCTCCCTGATTCCCGAAGCCTTGTACAGCGTGAACGCGACGATCGCGGCGACCATCAGGACCGGAATCACGGTCCAGAGGAGCTCGAGCCGGATGTTGCCGCGAATCTGCGGCCCCTCGACCTCCCGCGGAAGCCCGCGCTCGCGGTAGCGGGCGATGATGAGCGCGAGCGGAAGCATGACGCTGAGGAAGATGAAGACGGCGAAGAAGCCGATGAAGCCGTAGAGGTCGGCGATGCCCTCGGCACCGGTGGTGGCCGGCTCCACCGGGTTCAGGCCCTCTCTCCCCGAGAACCCGAACCAGCTTGCGGCGAGAACCACGACGCCGGCGACGAGAACTGCGGCGACGAGCTTTGACCGTCTCACGAGTCGGCATTCTATGGCCGTGCCAGAGCCTGACGCATCATCGGAACATGTGTCACGAGCCGAGCTGCCCGCCGGGCTGACCAGGCCGTTCGAGGTGTACGTGAACGGCGTGCGCCAGGAGGAGGGCAGGGACTTCCGCGTCGAGGGCAGCACGCTCGTGTTCGGCCGTGCGCTCGCGCGCGAGGGCCGGCTCGGCTTCTGGCGCTGGACGAGCATGCTGCTCGGCATCGCCGGCAGCTATGGGCGAAACGACACGGTCGACGTGATCTACGAGCGCGGCGGTCGCCGGATCGTCGTGAACCTGGAGCCCACGGTTCCGCCGTGACCGCGCTGTCTGGAGTCCCGTAACCGAGCGCGATCGTTTGCCGTTTCAGGGGCACGGGGACTTACCCCGGAGCCCCCTACAACGACAACAGGAGGGGATCAGTGAGCATTCTCTGGATCATCCTCATCGTCATCCTCGTGCTGGCCCTGCTCGGCTTCTTCAGCCGCGGGCGCTGGTAGGACTGACGTCACCTTGAGATAGGCCGCCCGGCACTTGCCGGGCGGCTCCGGCTGCGCTCATCATGGGGGCATGGGTAGCCCCCTGCCCCCGATCCTCGCGCGCGCCGACGCGGTCCCATCTCTGCCGCGGCTCGGCGGGATGGCGCGCGCGAACGGCGTCGTGATCGTGAGCGAGCGCTTCTGGGCGTTCGCCGGCACGGACGGCTCGCTGCACGAGGGAGAGATGCCGGCGTCCTCGACGCGATTCCGCCGGATTCCGCTCGTGCGCGGACTGGCCAGGCTGGCCGCTTCGCTCTCGCCCCTGTTCCGCGGCGCCGGGGTCGCAAAGCGCCCCGAGCGCTCGCTGCTGGCCGCCGCGATCCTCGCTCCGTTCCTGCTCGTGCTCGTCCCCGAGCGCGTGGCCTGGGCCGTGGCGCTCGCGCTCGCGGCCGTGATGCTCGCATGGCTCCTGCGCGGCCGGACGCTCAACCTGCACGGCGCCGAGCATCGCGCAATCGCGGCCGTCGAGCGCCGGCAGATGGCCTCCACCTGGGCCGGCGACGTGTGTCCGCCGCGCTTCTCGCTTCGCTGCGGAACGAACTTCGCGGCCCTCGTGCTCCCCGTCTCGGTCGTCGCCGAGGTGCTCTGGCCGCTGCCCTGGGCGCTGTACACGCCGCTCGCCGTCACCCTGGTCTCGCTGGCGCTGACGATGGAGCTCTGGGAGGCGGTGCAGGCGTCCAGCCGTGCGACCGTGAAGGGCCTGCTCCTGCCCGGCCTCGGGCTCCAGCGCCTGACGACGCGCGAGCCTGCGCTCGAGGAGACGCGACTCGCACTGACGGCCGCGGCCTCCGTTCTGGGTCGCGAGCTGCCACCTTGTGGCTCAGAGCCACAAGGTTCGACGGTCTTCTAGCCCGGCCGCTCGTCCAGCGTCACCTCGAGCCGGCGGCGCTCGCCGTCGCGCAGCACCGTGACCGACACCTCGTCGCCCGGCTTCCGCCGGCGGAGTACCGCGAACAGGTCCTCGACGGTCGGGATCGCGCGACCGTCCATGCTCACGATCACGTCGCCGCCGCGCATGCCGCCCCGCGCGGCCGCCGAGCCGGGCTGGGCGCTCTCGACGGCCACTCCCTCCTCCACGCCGAGGTCGAACTGCTCGGCCAGCTCGGCCGTGACCTGGATCGGCGTGATCCCGAGGAAGGCGCGCTCGACCCGGCCGCTCTCGAGGAGCTGGCGCACGACCGAGACCGCTGTCGGCGCCGGGATCGCGAAGCCGATCGAGACCGCGCCCGACTCCTGCGGCGGGAGGTAGGCGACGTTGATCCCGATCACGCGCCCGTCTGCGTCCACGAGCGCGCCGCCCGAGTTGCCGGGCGAGATGGCCGCGTCGGTCTGGATCAGGTCGACAAGGGCGGGCGTGCGGCCGCCCGAGGGGATCGACCGGTGCAGGGCGGAGACGATGCCGGCGGTGACGGTCTGCTCGAACCCGAGCGGGTTGCCCATCGCGATCGCGAGCTCGCCGACCCTCGGGAGCTGCTCGGCGAACTCCGCCGCCGGCAGGCCCTCCCGGTCGACGCGCAGCACGGCGAGGTCGGAGAGGGGGTCGGTCGCCAGCACGGCCGCGGGCAGGCGCGCGCCGCTCGCAAGCACGACCTCGAGCTCGGTCGCGCCCTCGATCACGTGGTTGTTCGTCACGATCACGCCCTCGTCGTCCCAGATCACGCCGCTGCCCTCGCCGTCCGGGCGTGCGATCGCGACGATGGACGGCTCGACCCCGTCGACGACGGCCGGAATGCGGGCGAAGACGTCGCCGGCCGGCGCACCGCCGCCGCCGGCCTGCGTGCGCGTGACGGTCGTCGTGACCCGGAGCGGAGCCGCCTGCTCGTCTCCGCCACCGTCACCGCCGCTGCAGCCGCCGAGTGTCAGGGCGGCGAGGGCGGCCAAGGCGAGGCGGCGCGGGAGCACGACTCGACCGTACCCGCGAGCGATCGCCCGGTAACAGACTGTTTCCAGGTCAGGCTCGGCCCATCGCCTCGGTCGCCGCGCGCAGCCGCGCGGCCAGCTCGTCCGTCAGCTGCCCGGACTCGAGACGCCAGGCCCAGTTTCCGGCGGTTTCGCCCGGCCGGTTCATCCGCGCCTCGCTTCCGAGCCCGAGCACGTCCTGGAGGGGGAAGATCGCGAGCCGGGCCCGCGAGCCGAGCGCGAGCTCGATCAGGCTCCAGTGCGGCTCGGCCGGGTCGAGCCCGGTGGCCTCGCGCTCGGTGGCCGAGAGCGAGTCCCACCAGCCGCGGGCAGTGTCGGTGTCGTGCGTGCCCGTGTAGACGACCGAACGCTCGGCGTGATTCTCGGGCCGGTGGGGATTCCCGCGCCTGCCGTCGAACGCGAACTCCAGCACGACCATGCCCGGGAAGCCGAGCTCGTCGCGCAGGCGATACACGGCCCGCGTGATCAGCCCGAGGTCCTCGGCGATCACCGGGAGCGCGCCGAGCTCGGCCTCGGCGGCGCGAAAGAGCCCGGCCCCCGGCCCGCGCCGCCAGCGGCCCCCCTTCGCCGTCCTGGCGCCCGCCGGTACCGACCAGTAGGCCACGAAGCCCCGGAAGTGGTCGATGCGCGTCAGGTCGACGAGCTCGAACGTGCGGCGCAGACGCTCGATCCACCAGCGATAGCCCTCGATCCGGTGCGCCGGCCAGCTGTAGAGCGGATTTCCCCAGAGCTGCCCGCTCGCGCTGAGCGCGTCGGGGGGCGCTCCGGCGACGACCCCCCGCTGGAACAGCTCCGGATGGGCGACGTGGTCGGCGCCGCCCCCGGCGACGTAGATGGGCACGTCGCCGATCAGCCGGACGCGGCGCCCGGCGGCGTAGGCGCGCAGCGCGCTCCACTCCCGCTCGAAGCGCACCTGGCCCGCGACGGCGTCCTCGCCGGCGAAGGCCGCCCAGTCCCCGATCCAGTAGCCCTGACGGGCGACGAAGCTGTCGAGCTCGGCGTCGGTGACAGGGGCGCCGGGCTCGGCGAGCAAGCCCGTCCAGCCCGCGAATGCGGACGAGGCCATGTAGGGCGAGCCCCCCTTGTCGGGGGGCCCGAGGGGCAGGAGCTGCCACCACGACTGACCCGCCGCGGCGAGCCAGTCGACGAACCGGCGCGCCTCCGGGCCGAGGCGGCCGCCCGGGAGGGAGGTCGGGTGGAGCAAGATGCCGCTCGAACGCGGTAGGTTCACGCCTGCTGTCGTTTAGGGCTCGCCCGTGGCTGGGAGGGAGAGCTTCGCATGCCCCTACCGAAGACGAAGGAACCACCGCCCCGGATCCAGATCCAGGACGTGCGGCCGCAGCTCGACGGGGGTCGCTACGCCGTGAAGCGCACGGTTGGCGAACGCGTCGAGGTCTCCGCCGACGTCTTTCGCGACGGCCACGAGATCCTCGGCGCCGCCGTCCGCTACCGCCCGGCCGGCGAGCGGCGCTGGCGCGAGGCGCTCATGCACCACGTCGGGAACGACCGCTGGAGCGCGCACTTCGAGCCCGACCGCTGCGGGCGCTGGCAGTACGCCGTCGAGGCGTGGGTCGACCGCTTCGCCTCGTGGCGCCACGAGCTGCAGCGGAAGGTGGACGCCGGCCAGGAGGACCTCGCCGGCGAGCTCTCGGAAGGTGCGGCGCTCCACGGCGTCGAGTCGCTCGCCGTCGAGGAAGGGCTCGGAAACCTCGAGACGGATCGGTCCGAGACCAACGCGTCCGAGGTCCTCGAGCTCGACGTCGACCGCGAGCGGGCCCGCTTCGGCTCCTGGTACGAGCTCTTCCCACGCTCCTGGGGCGGCTTCGCGGGCGTCGAGCGCGTCCTCCCCCGCCTGGCCGAGCTCGGCTTCGACATCGTCTACCTCCCGCCCATCCATCCGATCGGGACGACGAACCGGAAGGGCAAGAACAACGCGCTCGAGGCGGAGAGGGGCGATCCGGGCAGCCCGTGGGCGATCGGCGCGGCCGAGGGCGGGCACACGACCGTCCACCCCGACCTCGGCACGATCGCCGACTTCGATCGGCTCGTCGCCCGGGGGCGTGAGGTCGGAGTGGAGATCGCGCTCGACCTCGCCATCCAGTGCTCCCCGGACCACCCCTGGTTGAAGGAGCACCCGGAGTGGTTCAACCGGCGCCCCGACGGAACGCTCAAGTACGCGGAGAACCCGCCCAAGCGCTACCAGGACATCTACAACGTCAACTTCGCGAGCGAGGACTGGAAGGGGCTCTGGCAGGCGCTGTACGACGTCGTGCGCTTCTGGGTCGACCACGGCGTCGCGGTCTTTCGCGTCGACAACCCGCATACGAAGCCGGTCGGGTTCTGGGAATGGGTGATCGCCGAGATCCGGCGCGACGACCCCGAGGTCGTCTTCCTCGCGGAGGCATTCACGCGGCCGGCGATGATGCGCACGCTGGGGAAGATCGGATTCGCGCAGTCCTACACGTACTTCACCTGGAAGAACACCAAGGCGGAGCTGACCGAGTTCATGGGCGACATCGTCGAGTGGGCGCCCTACTACCGGCCGAACTTCTTCGCCAACACGCAGGACATCCTCCACCACTACCTCCAGGCCGGCGGGCGGCCCGCCTTCGAGGCTCGGCTCGTCCTGGCGGCCACGCTCTCGCCGACCTACGGCATCTACTCCGGCTTCGAGCACTGCGAGAACGTGCCGCTGCGCGCGGGGAGCGAGGAGTACCTCGACTCGGAGAAGTACGAGGTCAAGCAGCGCGCGCTGGACGGGCCGCTCCTCCCGCTCGTGCGGCGGCTGAACGAGGTCCGCCGCGAGAATCCCGCGCTGCAGCGGGTCGAGAACATCGCCTTCCTCGAGACCGAGAGCGACCACCTGATCGCCTACGCGAAGCGCGAGGCCGGCAACACCGTCGTCTGCGCCGTCAACCTCGACCCGCTGGCGCCGCGCGAAGGGCTCGCGATCCTGCCGGCGTGGCTCGGGCTGCCGCCGGCCTTCCCGGTGCGCGATCTGCTCACGGGCGAGACCTTCGTGTGGCACATCGGGCGGAACTATCTGGGCCTCGGGCCGGGCCAGTCGCACGTCCTGCGGGTCGGCGGATGAGCGCCCCGCGAGCCAGTGGGAGCTGCGGGGGGCTGTGAGCGAGCCCGGGCACTGGTTCGAGTCGGATCCGCTCTGGTTCAAGCGGGCCGTCTTCTACGAGATCCACACGCGCGGGTTCTACGACTCGGACGGCGACGGCGCCGGCGACCTGCGCGGGATCCAGGAGAAGCTCGACTTCCTGCAGTGGCTCGGGATCGACTGCATCTGGCTCCTGCCGATGTACGCCTCCCCGCTGCGCGACGGCGGCTACGACGTCGCCGACTTCTACACCGTCCACCCGGACTACGGGACCGTGGAGGACTTCAAGAGCCTCGTCGAGGCGGCACACAGGCGCGGCATCCGCGTGATCGCCGACTTCGTCATGAACCACACGTCGTCGGATCACCCGTGGTACCAGGAGTCGCGCACGGGCCCCGACTCGCCCAAGCGCGACTGGTACGTCTGGTCGGACAACGACCAGCGCTGGAGCGAGGCGCGGATCATCTTCCTCGACAGCGAGAGCTCGAACTGGACGTGGGACCCGGTCGCGAACGCCTACTACTGGCACCGCTTCTTCCACCACCAGCCGGACCTCAACTACGACAACCTCGAGGTGCAGCAGGCGATGCTCGACGCCCTCCGTTTCTGGCTCGACCTCGGCATCGACGGCTTCCGGCTCGACGCGGTGCCGTACCTGTACGAGCGCGACGGGACGAACGGCGAGAACCTGCCCGAGACGCACGCCTTCCTCAAGCGCGTGCGGGCGGAGGTGGATGCCGCGTACCCGGACCGCGTCCTCCTCGCCGAGGCGAACCAGTGGCCGTCCGACGTCGTCGACTACTTCGGCGAGGGCGACGAGTGCCACATGGCCTTCCACTTCCCGGTGATGCCGCGCATGTTCATGGGCGTGCGCCGCGAGGACGCGACGCCGATCCTCGAGATCCTGCGCCAGACGCCGGCGATCCCGGAGAACTGCCAGTGGGGCCTCTTTCTGCGCAACCACGACGAGCTGACGCTCGAGATGGTCACCGACGAGGAGCGCGACTACATGTACGCGGAGTACGCGAAAGACCCGCGCATGAAGATCAACCTCGGGATTCGCCGACGGCTCGCGCCGCTCCTCGACAACGGCCGCGGCGAGATGGAGCTGATGACCGCCATCCTCTTCTCGCTGCCGGGGAGCCCCGTCCTCTACTACGGCGACGAGATCGGCATGGGCGACAACGTCTTCCTGGGCGACCGCGACGGCGTGCGCACCCCGATGCAGTGGACCGGCGACCGCAACGGCGGCTTCTCCCGCGCCGACTTCGCCCAGCTCTTCCTGCCGCCGCTGATGGATCCGGTGTACGGGTACCAGGCCGTGAACGTCGAGGCGCAGCTGCGCACCCCGACCTCGCTCCTGCGCTGGGTGCACCGGTTCATCGAGCTGCGCAAGCAGCACCCCGTCTTCGGACTCGGCACCTACGAGGCGCTCATCCCCGACAACACTCGGATCTTCGCCCACGTCCGCCGCTACGAGGACGACGTCGTGCTGTGCGTGCACAACGTCGCCCGCTCGGCGCAGGCGGTCGAGCTCGACCTCGGCTGGTTCGAGGGTATGGTCCCCGAGGAGATGTTCGGGCGCTCGCGCTTCCCGAAGATCGGGAAGTTGCCCTACCTGCTCACGCTCGCGCCGAGGGGGTTCTTCTGGTTCCAGCTACGGGAGGAGCGGTCGTGATCCAGGAGCGCGTGCTCGCGCGGGATCTGGGCTTCCTGGACGAGGCGGCGCTCCTCGATTTTGTCAAGGCGCAGCGCTGGTTCG
This sequence comes from Gaiellaceae bacterium, assembly GCA_050697975.1. Classification (GTDB taxonomy): domain Bacteria; phylum Actinomycetota; class Thermoleophilia; order Gaiellales; family Gaiellaceae; genus JBOHAW01. The sequence continues at coordinate 5,282 of JBOHAW010000156.1, read as the reverse complement.
GCTCGAAGGCGCAGGAGATCACGCACGCTCGGGTGCTCGACGCGGCGATCGTGCGCACGCACCCGCCGCTGCTCGCCTCGGCGCTCGCGGAGATCCGCTTCCACGCGGGCACGCACGAGCTCTACCAGCTGCTGCTCGGCTTCAGACCGACGGCCGACGGCTGGCGCGAGGACGTGATCGCCGAGGTCGACGGCTGGACGGTCTACGACGCGCTGACCGATCCGGCGCTCGCCCGCGAGCTCGTGCACCTGATGCGCCGCGAGAACTCGATCCCCGCGGAAGAGGGCTCGCTCCTCTTCCGGCCGGTCGAACTTGCGGCATTCGCGGCCGAGCTCGCCGCGCCCCGGCCAATCGGCGTGGAGCAGTCGAACACCTCGGTGGTCTTCGGCGACGCGCTGATCCTGAAAGCGTTTCGCCGGCTCGAGGCCGGGATCAACCCGGAGCTCGAGCTGCTCCGCTTTCTGACCGAGCGCGGCTTCCCCCACATCGCCGCGCTCGCCGGCTGGTACTCCTACGCAGGCCGCGTGCTCGACGCCACGCTCGGCGTGCTCCAGGAGTTCGTGCCGAACGCGAAGGACGGCTGGGCGCTCGCGCTCGAGGAGCTCGGCCGCGACCCCGAGGCGTTTCTCGCGCGCCTGCGCCGGCTCGGCGAGGTGACCGGTGCGCTGCACAGCGCGCTCGCTTCGGACGCGTCCGACCCGGACTTCGCGCCCGAGGAGCCGAGCGCCGAGGCGATCACGATCATCACCGCGACCGTCGACGAGCAGATCGAGTCGATCTTCCTCGACCTGCCCGAGAGCGAGGCCCTCGAGCCGATCGCCGGGCGCGGCGAGGAGGTGCGCGACCGGTTGCGCACGATCTCGAACGTCGGCGCGGTCGGTCGCGTGATCCGCCACCACGGCGACTACCACCTGGGGCAGGTGCTCTGGACCGGCCACGACTGGATCGTGCTCGACTTCGAGGGCGAGCCGGCGCGATCGCTCGCCGAGCGGCGGCGCAAGCGCTCCCCGCTGCGTGACGTGGCGGGGATGCTGCGCTCGTTCGCGTACGCGGCCTCCGCGGCGGAGCTGACGAAGGGGATCGCCGTGCCGGAGGGCTGGGAAGCCAGGGCGCGCGAGGAATTCCTCGGCGGCTACTTCGACACCGTCGACCGGAGCGTCATCCCGCCGGGCCGGGACGCGACCGAGAAGCTGCTGGCGGTGTTCGAGCTCGAGAAGGCCGTGTACGAGCTCCGCTACGAGCTCAACATGCGCCCGGACTGGGTCCGGATCCCGGTGCGCGGCATCCTGCGGCTGCTCGAAGGACGGGCATGACGCTGATCGGCGACCTCGACCTCCACCTCGCCGGGGAGGGGCGGCACGAGCGGCTGTACGAGCGGCTCGGCGCGCACGTGGGCGAGACGGGGGTCAACTTCGCGGTGTGGGCCCCGAACGCGCGCTCGGTCAGCGTCGTCGGCGACTTCAACGGCTGGGACGGCCGCGCGCACCCGCTGCGGTCCCTGGGCTCCTCCGGGATCTGGGAGGCCCTGGTCGAGGAGGCCGAGCCGGGCCACCGCTACAAGTTCGAGCTGCACGACCGGGACGGGCACCTCCACCTCCGGGCCGACCCGTTCGCCTTCGCCGCCGAGCTGCCTCCGCAGACCGCCTCGGTCGTCTTCCGCTCCGAGTACGAGTGGAACGACGAGGAGTGGATCGAGCGCCGCCGCTCGGCCGAGGCGCTCGACTCGCCGATGTCCACGTACGAGGTCCACCTCGGCTCCTGGCGGCGCACGCTCGAGGGCAATCGCCCGCTCACGTACCGGGAGCTCGCCGACGAGCTGGCGGACTACGCGCACGACCTCGGTTTCACGCACGTCGAGCTGCTGCCGGTGATGCACCATCCCTTCTCCGGCTCCTGGGGCTACCAGGTGACCGGATACTTCGCGCCCGTCTCCACGCTCGGCTCGCCCGACGATTTCCGCGCCTTCGTCGACACCCTGCACGCGCGCGGGCTGGGCGTGATCCTCGACTGGGTGCCCGCGCACTTCCCCCGCGACGAGTTCGCGCTCGCGCGCTTCGACGGCACGGCGCTGTACGAGCACGAGGACCCCCGCCGCGGCGCCCATCCGGACTGGGGCACGCTCGTGTTCAACCTCGGGCGCAACGAGGTCCGGAACTTCCTGCTCGCCAACGCGCTCTTCTGGCTGCGCGAGTTCCACGCCGACGGGCTGCGCGTGGACGCGGTCGCGTCGATGCTCTACCTCGACTACTCGCGCGAGCCCGGCCAGTGGCTTCCGAACGCGTTCGGGGGCAACGAGGACCTCGACGCCGTGCAGTTCCTCAAGGACCTGAACGAGCTGATCCACACCAGAGAGCCGGGCGTGATCTCCGCGGCGGAGGAGTCGACCGCGTGGCCGGGTGTCTCGCGACCCACCTACCTGGGCGGCCTCGGCTTCGGTTTCAAGTGGAACATGGGCTGGATGCACGACACCCTCGGCTACTTCGCCCGCGAGCCGGTTCACCGCGCGTACCACCACCACGAGCTGACCTTCGCCCTCGTCTACGCGTGGAACGAGAACTTCGTCCTGCCGCTCTCCCACGACGAGGTCGTGCACGGCAAGGGCTCGCTGCTCGCCAAGATGCCGGGCGACCGCTGGCAGAAGTTCGCGAACCTGCGCGCGCTCTACGCCACCATGTGGGCCTTCCCGGGGAAGAAGCTCCTGTTCATGGGGTGCGAGATCGCCCAGGAGGCCGAGTGGAACCACGACCGCTCGATCGACTGGCACCTGCTCGAGCAGGCCGACCACGGCGGCGTCCAGGCGCTCGTGCGCGAGCTGAACCGCGTCTACCGGGACGAGCCGGCGCTCTGGGAGGTGGACTTCGAGCCGGCCGGGTTCCGCTGGCTCGAGCCCAACGACGCGGCCGGGAACGTGCTCGCGTTCGCGCGGCTCTCGCGGGACGGCGAGCGGCAGCTCGTCTGTATCTGCAACTTCTCCCCCGTGCCGCGCTACGACTACCGCGTCGGGATGCCGCGCACGGGACGCTGGCGCGAGGTCGTCAACTCCGACTCCGCCTACTACGGCGGCTCCGGCGTCGGCAACCTCGGGGTCGTCGAGGCGGAGGAGGTGCCGTGGCACGACCAGCCCTTCTCGGCCTCGGTGACCCTGCCTCCGCTGGGGGTGGTCTGGCTCGTGCCGGAGCCGGCGGACGCCGAGGACACGACCTGAAGCGTCCCGGCCGGCAGGCCTCCGTCGCCGCGAGCACCGCCAGGTGGATCCCTCCTCGCAGGTAGCCTCGCCGCCGATGGTCGAGCCGCAGACAACGCTGCGCCGTCCGCTCGGCGCCGTGGCGCTCGGCGAGGGGCTGGTCGAGTTTCGCGTGTGGGCGCCGGCCGCGTCCTCGGTGGCGGCGCGCGTCGGCGGGCTGGAGCACGAGCTCGCAGCGGCGGGCGGCGTCTGGGAAGGCGAGGTCGCGGCGGAGCCAGGCGACGACTACCTCTACGTCCTCGACGGGGGGCGCGCGTGGCCCGATCCCTGCTCGCGCTTCCAGCCCGAGGGCATCCGCGGGCCGTCCCGCATCGTCGACACGAGACGTCTGGTTCGGCGAACCGACGGCTGGGATGGCCTCGAGCTGAGCGAGCTCGTCGTGTACGAGCTCCACATCGGCACCTTCACCCCGGAGGGCACCTTCGAAGCGGCCATTCCGCACCTTCGCGGCCTGCGCGACCTCGGCGTGACCGCCGTCGAGCTGATGCCCGTCGCCACGTTCCCCGGCGAGCGAGGCTGGGGCTACGACGGCGTCTACGCGTACGCGCCGCACCCTGCCTACGGCGGCCCCGAGGGCCTCGCCCGGCTCGTCGAGGCGGCGCACGCGGCCGGCCTCGGCGTCATCCTCGACGTCGTCTACAACCACCTCGGCCCGGGGTCGGAGGCGGTCGGCGCCTTCGGCCCGTACTTCACGGACCGCTACCACACCTTCTGGGGCGACGCGATCGACTTCTCCCGGGCGGGCGTGCGGGAGTGGGCGATCCAGAACGCCTGCACGTGGGTGGGCGACTACCGGATCGACGGGCTGCGCCTCGACGCCGTGCACGCGATCTTCGACGAGAGCCCGACGCATGTGTGCGCCGAGCTGGCCGACCGCGTGCGCGAGGCGAATCCGCGCGCGCTCGTGATCTCCGAGACGGCGATCGACGACCCGCGCCCGGTCGAGGCGTGGGGCCACGACGCGCAATGGTCGGACGACTTCCACCACGCGCTGCACGTCCTCCTCACCGGCGAGCGGGACGGCTACTACGCACCGTTCGGCCGCGTCGCCCACCTCGCCCGCGCGCTCGAGCGCACGCCGCCCGAGCGCTACGTCGTCTGCACGCAGAACCACGACCAGGTCGGCAACCGCGCCGCCGGCGACCGGCCGCCGCACACGCTGCTCGCCACCATCTGCCTGCTCTTCGCCCCGCAGACCCCGCTCCTCTTCCAGGGCCAGGAATACGGCGAGCGCAATCCCTTCCAGTTCTTCACCGATCACATCGACCCGGCGATCGCCGAGGCGACCCGCGTGGGCCGCCGGCGCGAGTTCGCGGAGTTCGCCGGTTTCACGGCCGAGGACGTGCCGGACCCGCAGGCCCTGGACACGTTCGGCCGGTCGAAGCTCAGCCGGCAGGGCGAGCCCGATCTGCGCGAGCTCTGCGCCGAGCTGATCCGTCTCCGGCGCGAGCTGCCGCGCGAGGTCGAGACCGAGGTCGACGAGGACGCTCGCATCCTGCGCGTGCGCCGCGGCCCGGTCGAGCTCGTGGCCGACTTCCGGCAGATGACGGCCGAGCTGCGCTGATGGAGGTCTGGCCCGGCAGGCCGTTCCCGCTCGGCCCCAGCTGGACCGGCGACGGCGTGAACTTCTCCCTCTTCTCCGAGAACGCCGAGCGCGTCGAGCTCTGCCTGTTCGACGAGGAGGGCCGCCAGACGTCGGTCGAGCTGACCGAGCGCACGGCCTTCAACTGGCACGGGTTCGTCCCGGGGCTCGGCCCCGGCCAGCTCTACGGCTACCGCATCCACGGCCCGTACGCGCCGAAGCGGGGTCACCGCTTCAACCCCGCCAAGCTCCTGATCGACCCGTACGCGAAGGCGATCGAGGGCCCGATCCTGTGGGACCGGGGCACCACGCTGCCGTACTCGCCCGACGGCCCCGACGCCGATCTCGAGGCCGACCGCACGGACGACGCCGCCGCGATCCCGAAGTGCGTCGTGATCGACGACCGCTTCGACTGGGAGGGCGACCGCCCTCTGCAGACCGCGTGGCACCACACGG
>JBOHAW010000155.1:0-6463 GCA_050697975.1 Gaiellaceae bacterium | reverse complement strand
ATCCTGCACTGCTGTCCATCGTACGCGGTCCGCCCGACCCGCTGAAACGGCGACCATGGGTCCTCAGGACCGCGCCAGGTGCTCGGCGAGGCGATCGTGGAACCCGTGCACGCCTTCCTCGATCTTCGCCGGTGATTCGGTCATCGCGCTGTCCTCTCTCGGGTTCGTCATTGCGATCTGACCCTTAGACCGCGCAGAGGCTGAAAACTCATCGCGCGAGAGCAACGCGACGCGGGCGGCGACCCTGCTCGCGCAGGCTTCCGCCGTTTCGACTCAGCCCGCGAGCGACTGGCCGGTCTCGAGCAGCGTCGGACGCGACGCGCAACCGCCGCTTCGAGCTCTCCGGCAGCGTCCAATCAACGCACAGCGGATGGAGATCACGAGGGACGTCGCCGACTGGTTCCTGGAGCAGGCGGTAGCTCCGACTGCCGCAGGTCAGGTCACGATCTGGATCGGACTTTCGTCCACGCCGGAGAAGCCGTTGCCTCCGTGCTCGATGTTGGCGAACGTGAGGGCCTGGGCGTTACCGGCCTGGAACACGCCCTGGGACGCCTGAACTCTGACAGTGAACGTGTGCCGCCGACCGTCGCACATCGGCAGGTAGGAACCGTTGCCCGACGTCTGACCCTGCGAGACGTTCACGAACGACTGCTGCCCGTTCGCGCCCACGGGGCACGCGGTGGTGACGTCGATCAGCACCGCTCCCCCTCCGCTCTCGAGCCGCGCGGTGTCCGCGAGGTCGACGAAGACGGTCGGCTGGACGTCGACGACCTCGGCGTCCTGGGCCCGCTCCGTCCGCCCGCGCTTGATGAGCACGGACGCGTTCGCCTGCGCTTCGCCGAGCTCGAACGTGCCGCCGGCCGACGGCACGATGACGGTAAACGGTCGAAGCGAACCGATGCACGTCAGTGGGAACGACGCCTGTCCGGACGCCTGCGGCTGCGAGACCGCGACGACCGCTTCGACAACAGTCCACCGCTCGGGGCACGATGCCAAGAGCTGGACGGTGATCGACTGACCGTCGGGCGCAAGCCCTGCGGCCGATTGGATGTCGACGATCGGGCCCGGCGACTGGCGGGCCTCAGCCGGCGCACCGCCTGCTCCGAGAAGACCGATCAAGGCGGCGACGGTTAACGCGCGGATGCGGTGTTGGGAGCCGGCGCCTTTCATACGACCACCTCCGGGGAGAGCGTGAAGCCGACTGTTCAGAGATACGCGCCGCGACGCGGACCGGTTTTCGCCTAGAGCCGAGAGGCCCGCACCGGCGGCCTGTCGGCTGCAAACGGTCAGCCCCGCTCGAGAGCGACGCGGATGTCGTGCGCCAGGTTGACCGGCGTGAGATCAGCGCCGGCGTGGAGGGTCGACACCCACACGCCGTTCCGCGAGTAGACGCGAACCGGAGCGGAATGAAGCGTGTCCGTTCCGCTCTCGAGCGAAGAGAGGATCGCAAAGGTCTTCCAGAGGGCCCTCATCTTCGTGGCCGGCTCCTCCCCACCAAGGTAGCGGAGCTTCCCAAGTGCGCGGTTCCGCTCGAGGAAGGCGCGGACGTTCTCGCGCGTGTCCTCGGCTGGATCCGTTGAGATCGCGACCGCCGTGACGCGCTCGCGCTCGGCGCGCGTCAGCGAGTCGAGCGCTCGCGCGACCTGCGAGGCGATGATCGGGCACGACTCGGTGCACTGGCTGTCGAGGAAAGTAAGGAGGAGGACCCTGCCCCGCAGATCGGCCGAGCGCACGACCTCCCCCGAGACGTCGCGGAGCGCGAAGTCGGGCAGATGGATCCCGCCGGGCGGCTCGCTTCCGCGATACGGGCCTTCCGAGGAGAGACGGACCACCGCCGCTCCCGGCGCCCCGCTCCCGTCGCCACGGAACGCGACGACGAGCATGCCGAGTGAGACGACGGCGAGGAGCGCGAGCGCGACGAGCCACCTCACCGGCTGTCTCCTGCCAGCGCCCGAGCGATTCCCTGCTCGAGGGTCTGCCGGGAGACAGCGCCGGGCGCGTGCGCGACGATGCGGCCCCGTGCGTCGAGGTAGTACGTCTCGGGGACGCCGGTGAGTCCGTAGTCGTCGTACGACTCGTCCTCGCGGTCGCGGACCGCGACGTACGGCACCTGGAACTCGCGCAAGAAGGCGAGCGCATCGGCGCGCAGGTCGCGCACGTCGATCCCGACGAAGACGACCTCGCCGCGATGCGCCCGCGCCGAGGCGTTGAGGATCGGGGCCTCGTCCCGGCAGGGGATGCACCAGGAGGCCCAGAAGTTGAGCACGACCGGCTTGCCGCGAAGCTCGTGGAGCGCGAGGCGGCCGTTGGCGACGAGGCCGGACGACCCCGGAGGCCAGGCCTCGAGTCGCGGCCAGGGAACCTCGTGATCGAACGCGGGCGCCTGCGGCCTTTCGCCGGCCGCGATTCGCGCCACGAGGCCACTGCCCTGGCCGGGCGCGAGCGTCGCCCAGGCGAGTAGCCCGAGGAACGCAACGACGACCGTGACCCCCGCGGCCTTCAGAGCAAGACTCGGCCACCGCGGCGGAGGCGCGGCCCGGACGTCGGCCCGCTGGTCGTCTACAGACCCGTCCACCAGTCGAGTCCCAGCGCCGTCAGGGCGCGCTGCGCGTAGACGTTGAGGACGTAAAGATAATCCGCCAGAAGCAGGCCGCCCATGGCGACCAACAGCAGCCCGGCCATCGTCTGAATCGCCCGGTACCGGCGCTGCAGGCGCTTGAAGCCGCCGAGTCCGCCCACAAAGCCGAGGCCGACGAGGAGGAACGGGACGGCGAGGCCGAGGCCGTAGACGGCGAGCAGGAGCACGCCGCTCGAGAGCGAAGCCGTGGCGCCGGCGAGCACCAGGATCGAGGCGAGGATCGGCCCGACGCAGGGCGTCCAGCAGAACGCGAAGGCGACGCCGAGCGCGACCGGACCGCCGCGGCGGCGGGCGGCGGCCTGTACCGCCTGCGTCCAGCGCCCGCCGAGAGAGCCGGACCAGCCGACACCAAGCAGCGCCAGGCCGAAGACGACGATCAGCGCGCCCGCGACGCGGTTGAGCCACGGACGGTGCTCGTCCAGAACGCTGCCGATCACCGAGGCGCTCGCGCCCAGCGCGACGAAGACGATGATGAACCCGGCGAAGAAGAGCCCGCTCGCGACCGCCACCTGACGGTTGACGCTCGGCGAGCGTTCGCCCAGGCGCTCGAAGCTGACGCCGCTGACCGTCGCGAGGTAGCCGGGCACGAGCGGCAGGACGCACGGCGAGAGGAACGAGACGATGCCGGCGAGGAAGACGAGCGGCAAGGAGAGGCCGGCGACCTCCACCTACTCGATCTCCTCGAGGGCGCGGCGAAGCGAGGCGAATGTCTGCTCGCCGGTCAGCTGCTTCGCCAGCCGCCCTTGCCGGTCGATCACGAAGGTCGTCGGCAGTCCGAGGAGCCCGTAGCGCCTGGCGAGCTCGCCCCTCGGGTCGCGGATGTTGGGAAAGCGCCAGCCGAACTCACGGACGAAGGCGAGAGCATCGCCCCTTGCATCCTGGAAGTCGACGCCGACGAGCTGCGCCCTCTCCCCGAGCTCGCGATCGAATCGTGCGAGCTCCGGCGCTTCCCTGCGGCAGGGGACGCACCACGATGCCCAGAAATTGACGACGACGGGTTTGCCGCGAAGCTCGGCGAGGCTGACCGGCGGCGGCACGAGCACGCCGCCCTCGAGCTCGGGCGCGGCCGGCCTGCTCGCCGCGCCGCTGTCGCTCGCCGCGCCGTCGAACTTCTCGTCCGGAGAGGCGGCGAGAAGCCCCACCGCCAGGATCGTCGCCGCGACGAGAAACGCCGCGACGACGAGCCCGCGTGGCCTCAGACTTGCCCGCGAGGCCGCGCCGGCGTGGACGTCACCGCCGCTCGTCTCCTCGCTCATCGCCGCCCCGCTTGCCCCGCATCATGAAGAACATCATCAGCCCCATCGCCAATGGGCAGACGAGCACGGCTGCCACAATCCAGAGTCCCTCCATGTCACCTCCTTCAGCTGACCATCGTCCAGGTCGCGCCGCGGTCGCCGGTCCGGTAGAGCGTCCGGTCGAAGCCGACGGCATACGCGGTGTCGGGCTCGCTCGGCGACCAGGCGAGCGGCCCGCCGCCCTCGTCGAGGGAGAGCACTCGCTTCCAGGTCTCCCCTTGATCCAGGGACCGAAAGAGCCCGGAGGTTCCCGCCGCAAGCACGATCTTCGGGCGCCGCGGATTGACCGCGATCCCGAGTGCCGACTCCTTCAGAACCTGCTTCCAGCTCGTCCCGCCGTCGCGGCTCATGAACACTCCCTTCTGCGTGTCTCCGGCCAGGACCGCGCCGCTCGGCGTCACGGCCAGCCCGAACACTGCCGGTCCGACCTCCTTCGAGACGAGCGAAAACGAGGCTCCGCCGTCGAGCGAGCGGTAGAGGCCGTCGTTCGCGATCGCCGCGTAGAGCCGCTCGGCGTTCTTCGGATCGGCGGCGAAGCCGTGGACGTCCAGGTGCGGCAGCCCCGGCGGAGACACCTCTTCCCAGGTCTCCCCGGCATCCGTGCTCTTCGCCAGGACGCCGTGCCCTGCCGCCCAGATCGTCTTGGCGGGCGTGCGGGCGAGATTCATCGCATCGCGGTCGACGAGGCTCGCCTGCGCCCACGTGCGGCCACCGTCCTGCGTCTCGAAGAGCCCGGCGTGCGTGCCCAGGAAGAGGCGCTCCGCGTCCTCGGGCGAGACCAGCAGCGAGTGGTAGTCGGGAGTCTCCGGGAGGCCGCCGGCGGCCTCGGCCGGTGTCGCGAGGGGGCGCGTCGGCTCGTCGTCGGAGAGCAGGAAGGCGACTCCGACCACGGAGACGACGACCAGCAGGAGCGGAAGCCAAACCGCGAGCTTGCCGGCTTGCCGCGCCTCCGTCTTGCGCTGCGGATGCTGCACGCGCCTGGCCGGCTGCCGCGCCTTCGTCTTTGCTTTCGCCACGTCGGTGCTCCTTCGGTTCAGGCCGCCGGGGCAACGTCGGCGCGGCTTGGAAGGGAGACCTTGCGCAGCCGCAGCGAGTTGCTGACGACGAAGACGCTGGAGAAGGCCATCACGGCTGCCGCGATGATCGGGTTGAGCAGGCCGAGCGCCGCGATCGGGATGCCGGCGACGTTGTAGCCGAAGGCCCAGAGAAGGTTCCAGTAGATCGTCCGCAGCGTCCTTCGCGACAGCGTGATCGCGCCGACCACGCCCCACAGGTCACCCCTGATCAGGGTCAGGTCGCTCGCCTCGCGCGCGATGTCGGTTCCTGTGCCGATCGCGATGCCGAGCTCCGCCTGGGCGAGCGCGGGCGCGTCGTTGAGTCCGTCTCCGACCATCGCGACGGCTTCACCTTCGCGCTGTAGCGCCCGTACCTGCTCCACCTTGTCGGCGGGGAGCACCTCGGCGACGACGCGGGCGATCCCCGCCTGGGCGGCGATCGCGTCGGCGGTCGCGCGGTTGTCGCCGGTGAGCACGACCGTCGACAGGCCGAGCCGCTCCAGCGCCGCCACGACCGCCGGCGCCTCCGTCTTCAGCCGATCGGAGAGAGCGAACACGATCGCCGCGCCGGCGACCGAGCCCGCGAAGACGGTGGTCTTCCCTTCAGCTTCGAAGCGCGACGCGGCTTCGCGCAGGGAGAGCGGAATCTCGAGGCCGCGCTCCTCGAGGAAGCTTGCGCGACCCACGACGACGCGCTCGCCCTCGACCTCGGCCTCGATTCCCAGGCCGGCGGTCGCACGCGCGGTCGCAGCCGTGGGGATCGCGACGCCTCGGCGCTGTGCATACTCGACGATCGCCCGTGCGAGGGGGTGCTCGGAGAGCTTCTCCGCCGCAGCGACGTGAGCGAGGGCGCGCTCCTCGACATGCGCGCCGTCGGCGACGACGGCGTCCTCGACGGCGAAGTGGCCTTCGGTGAGTGTGCCGGTCTTGTCGAAAACGACGGTCGTGATCGTCCGCGTCCGCTCGAGCACCTCGCCGCTCTTGATGAGAATGCCCTGCTCGGCGCCGCGACCCGTTCCGACCATGATCGCGGTCGGCGTCGCCAGCCCGAGTGCGCAGGGGCAGGCGATGACGAGCACGGTCACCGCGGCGACGAGCCCGGCGACCGCGTCTTCACCGACGAGCCACCAGCCGAGGAATGCGATCGTCGCCACAGCGATCACGATCGGAACGAACACGCCGGAGATCCGGTCGGCCAGCCGCTGCACCGGCGCCTTCGACGCCTGGGCATCCGCCATCAGCTTGACGATCTGCGCGAGTGCGCTCTCGGCGCCGACGTTCGTCGCCCGCATGCGAAAGCTGCCGCTCGAGTTCAGCGTGCCGCCGAAGACCTCGCTCGCCGGCCCTTTCTCGACCGGCACCGACTCGCCGGTCAGCATCGACTCGTCGACGCTCGAGTGGCCCTCGCGGACGATGCCGTCGACCGGGATCTTCGCGCCGGGCCGAACGCGAACGAGGTCGCCCACACGCACGTC
>JBOHAW010000154.1:0-1933 GCA_050697975.1 Gaiellaceae bacterium | reverse complement strand
GAGGAAGAGCTCGGGCGAGGCGGAGACGATCGTCCAGTCCGCCCCGGCGAGCGGCCGCGGCGCGAGCGGCGCGAGCGGCGCCAGGCGCTCCGCCAGGGCCCCGGGGTCTCCGGCGAACGGCGCCGACAGGTGCTGCACCAGGTTGACCTGGTAGACGTCGCCCCGCGCGATCGCGGCGCGAACGGCTTCGACCGCCTCCACGTACTCCGCGTCGGTCCAGCTGCGCCGCCACTCGCCGAACGAGCACGGGCCGGGGGACTCGAGCCGCTCCGTGACCGCGCGGATCCGGCACGCGGCGAGCGGCAGCGGGCACGGCTCGTCCGGCGGTGGCTCGGGTCGCCGCCGTAACGTCTGCGAGAGCCCGTAGCCGAGGAAGACGTCGGCCACGATCCCGTCCGCGCCGCCGCCGAAGAACCCCGCGTCGCGGAGGTACTCCTCGAGCGCGGCCAGCGCCCCCTCGGCGTGCCAGAGCTGCAGCACGGGAGCTACGCTAGCGCGCCGACGAAGCGCGCCGCGTGGCGCAGGAAGTCGACGCCGAGCTCGAGATCCTCGACGTGGATCCGCTCGTCCGCGGAGTGCACGAGCAGCGACGCGACCTCGGGATCCATCGTGCGCATGGGAAAGAACCCGTACGCGACCGTACCGAAGGCGTCGCGCATCCAGTGGCTGTCGGTGAAGCCGGCGCAGCCGATCGGAACGACCGCCGCCTCGGGCTCGATCTCGCGCACGAACGCCTCGACGCAGTCCCAGAGCGGCGTCTCGAGCGGCGAGCGCGTGCCGCCCCAGCGCTCGATCCACTCGAGCTCGTAGTCGCCGGGGCCGAGTGCCTCGCGCACGAGCGGCTCGACGTCCTCGGGCTGCTGCCCGGGGAGGAGCCGGCAGTCGACGGTGACCTCGCAGAGCGCCGGGATCACGTTGCGCTTCCGCGAGGCCGAGACCATCGTCGGCGAGAGCGTGAACGAGAGCAGCGGCTCCACGAACGCGCGTGCGAGCGGATGGACGGCCTCGGCGCGGGCGATCGCCTCCGCCGCCGGGGGCACCTCGCCGAGGATCGCCTGAAGCAGCGCCTCGGTCTCGCGCCCGTGGCGCGGCTCGGGCCGGTACGTCCCCAGACGCTGGATCAACCCCGCCGCCTTGACGAGGGCGTTGTCCGCAATGCCCGGCACCGAGGCGTGACCGCTCCGGCCGCGGACGAGCAGGCGGAACGGCGCCGTCATCTTCTCGGCCGCGGCGCAGAGATAGAGCGCCCGGTCGCCGAAGACGACCCGGTCGCCGCCGCCCTCGTTGATCGCGTACTCGGCGCGCGCCGCCTCGGGGTGCTCGCGGACGAGCCACTGCAGGCCCACGTCGACGCCGAACTCCTCGTCGGCGGCGGCGATGAAGATCAGGTCCCCGTTCGGCCGGAACCCCTCGCGCGCCAGGGAGGCGATCGCGACCGCGCTCGCCGCCACCTGCCCCTTCATGTCGAGCGCGCCGCGACCCCAGACCTCGCCGTCGCGCAGCTCGCCCGACCACGGATCGACCTGCCATTCGTCGCGGTCCGCCAGCACCGTGTCGGTGTGGGAGAGCAGCGCCAGGCGCGGGCCCGCGCCACGGCCCGGCAGCCGCGCGACGAGATTCGCGCGCTCGGGCTCGCGCGCGTAGAGCTCGACGGCGACGCCGCTCTCCTCGAGGTAGTCGCGCAACACCTCGGCGGCCGCGGTCTCGCCGCCCGGCGGGTTCACGGTGTCGATGCGGATGAGCGCCTGGAGGAGCTCGACCGCCTCAGCTCGGAGCGACGCGACGCCCGTGCTCAGTCGGTCTCCTTGGCGAGCGCCGTGAGCCTGTTCCGCACCTCCCAGAGCTCCGGGAAGAAGCTCGTGTGGATCAGCCGCCCCAGCACCTCGACCGGCGTGCCCTGCGTGCCGATCACCTTGTCGCCGATGATCCGGGC
>JBOHAW010000153.1:0-13200 GCA_050697975.1 Gaiellaceae bacterium | reverse complement strand
GCCGGGGCAACGGCATGGAGGTCTCTTGGTGAACACGTACGGCCGCAGTCTGCTGCGCTTCTGGTGGGTACTGCTGATCGGCTTCGCGGTGGCGCAGCTGACGACGATCGCCGTCGTTTACCGGATCGACTTCTCGACCATGCCGCCGACGCTCACCGAGCGGACGCAGCCCTCCTACACCGCGAGCGCCAGGCTCCTGGTCACGAGCTCGGAGTCGCCGTTCCTCCGCACACGGGTGACGCGGATCGCGGAGGAGCCAGTTGGGGGCGGTGACACCGATCCGGCCACGCCCGGCGTGCAGGAGGCCCCGGCGAACTCGAACGCGGCCATCTTCGTGACCGAGGCGCCCGAGACGGCGACGCTGATCCAGGCCGCGAACCTCTTCCCCCTGCTGATCGAGTCCGACCAGGTGGCGGCGGTGCGCGACCGCCTGCAGGGCCGTCTGCCCGGTACGATCAAGGCCCAGGCGATCTTCGCGGTCAATACGCCGAGCCGCTTCGAGCCCTCGCGGGTGCCCGTGATCCAGTTGATCTCCGTGGCCGACTCGCCCCGGCACGCGATCGACCTCGTCCGGGGCACGACCGAGGCATTCGTATTTTGGGTCGAGCAGGAGCAGAAGGCGGCGAAGCTGAAGCCGGAGGAGCGGATCCTGATCCAGCCGATTCAGACGCCGAAGTCGGCGGCCGAGTTCGGCGGCGCCTCTTTGAGCCTGCCCATGCTCGCCTTCGGCGCCGTGCTGATGGCGTTCGGCGCGCTCGCCGTCGTGCTCGACCGGATCTTCCCGCAGCGGGCGGTCGCGGGCCGCGCCGAGCCCGCCGAGGCCTGACAGCCCTCCTCCGAGGCTGATCCCGGTGGCCTACAGCGAGCCCGTTCCCAGGCCCGGCGTCCCGCTGGCGGTCCTGGCCGGCGGGACGGCAGTGCTGTTCGGCAGCCTCGCCTACGGGCCGAAGTCGGCCGCGGGCGGGGCGGTGGTCTTCCTGCTCGCCTGCGCGCTGGCGGCGCGCGAGGCGGCCTCGCCCGTGGTGACCTGGCCGAACACGATCGTGGCCCTCGCGCTCGTGATCTGGTTCATCCCGATCAAGCTCTACGCGCTGCCGGTGAGTCTTCCGTTCCAACTCGAGCCCTACCGGCTGTTCCTCCTCGTGCTCCTGTTCGCGCTCGTCGTCAGCGTCGCGACAGGCGGGAAGCGGCTCGGTGCCGCCGGCCACGGCAAACCGGTGATCGTGCTCGCCGTCGTCGCCCTCGCCACCACGATCGTGAACTTCTCCGACGTGGCCGACGCCAGCGGGGAGACCCCGCTCAAGCCGCTCTCGTACTTCCTCGGCTTCCTGATCGTCTTCGTCCTCGTCTGCTCGACGATCGACCGTCTACAGGACGTCGAGAAGCTGGTCCGCGTTCTCGTGCTCGGCGGAGCCGTCGTCGCGCTGGCCGCGCTCTTCGAGTCGCGTACGGGCACCAACGTCTTCGACAGCCTCGACCGTTTCCTGCCGCTCCAGAAGGAGGAGCGTGAGCTGGTCAAGGTGCGCGGCGCCCAGCTGCGCGTCTTCGCCTCGGCCCAGCACCCGATCGCGCTCGGCTGCGCGCTCGTGCTCACGCTCCCGCTCGCGCTCTATCTCGCGGAGCAGGCCGTCACCAAGGCGAAGACGCGATTCTGGCTCCTCGCCGCGGTCGTGTCGGCCGCGGGAGCTGTCGCGACGATCTCGCGGACGACGGTCGTGATGCTGGTCGTGATGAGCCTGCTCGCCGTCGGGCTGCGCGGCGCCAGGATCGCCCGCTACTGGCCTGTGGTGCTCCTGTTCCCGTTCGTCGTGCACTTCGTCGCGCCGGGCGCTCTGGGAACGCTGTACAACTCCTTCTTTCCGGAGACGGGCCTGATCGGCGACCTGACCGAGCGCGCCGGCGAGGGCGGCTCGGGCCGCTTCGCGGACCTCTCGCCCGGCCTGGATGCCTGGGCGCGCGAGCCGCTCGTCGGGCGCGGACTCGGCAGCGTGATCACGACGGGCGACGATCTGACGCGCCTCGGGGTGGCGCCGCCGACGGAGATCATCTTCGACAACCAGTACGTCGCCACGCTCGTCACGACCGGGGTCCTGGGGCTGGCCGGGGTGATCTGGTTCGTCTGGGGCAGTGTCGCCAAGGTGGCCGGAGTGGCCCGGCGCACGATCGGCGGCTCGGGCGACCTGCTCGCTGCGTGCAGCGTCTCGTGTGCGGGCTTCGGCGCCGCCATGTTCTTCTTCGACGCCTTCGCGTTCGTGCAGGCGACGCTCGTCTTCGTCTTCATCGCGGCCCTGGGGCTGCGCGTGCGCGAGCAGCGTCGCCAGGGAACGATCACGACTTGAAAGTAATACGCAAGCCGTCTACCGTGGAGAGGCGGCAATGAAGAAGACCCTCGCCACCCTCGTCGGTTTCACCCTGCTCGGGGCCGCCGGCTTCGCGCTCGCCGGCACCACTCCGATCACGCTGCGCCCGGACGGTCCGCAGCCGCGGACCGTGACGGTCCCGTGGGGGGACACGGTCTCCTTCCAGAACGCCGACGCCCTCTCGCACGCGATCACGCTCCCGCGCATCAACGTCGAGGGTCCGAGCATCCCGCCGGGCGGATCGTGGGCGCACGTGTTCGACGGCCGCGGCGGCAACTACCTGTTCCGTCAGCTCGGCGGGCCCGCCAACCACCAGGGAACGATCGTCGTCGACGTCGAGGGAAAGGCCACGCTCACGGCCTCGAGCTCCTCGGTGCCCTTCGGCAAGACCGTGACGCTGCGGGGCACGTCGACGTTCCCGGGCTTGCCCGTCAAGATCGTGCTGCGCGAGCTGGGCGAGGTGGCCGAGTGGACAGACGTGAACACGTTGACCGCCGGGGCGGACGGCTCCTTCTCGACCACCGTGCAGCCGAAGTTCGGCGCCCGCTACCGGGCGAGCGTGGCCGCCGACCAGATCTTCTCCGCCTCCGTGTTCGTGGGCGTCAGGCCGCTCGTGTCGATGAAGGTGGGCTCGCGGCGCGTGCGGACGGGGACGTCGATGACGATCACGGGACGCGTGACGCCGGCCGACGCGGCGACGAGCGCGAGCCTCGAGCGCTTCGACGCCCGGCGCAAGTCGTGGGGGACGGAGGCGACGGTGAAGGTCCGGGCCGGCGGTCGCCTGGTCTTCAAGTGGAAGGCCAAAGCGGGCACGTCCCCGCTCCGCGTCTCGCTCCGGCGCACCGCGCTGCGACCGGGGTGGGACGCCACGGCGAGCCGCTCGGTAGCCGTCACCGGCGTCGGCTAGAGCTAGATCCCGGCGGAGACGGGGGCGACCAGGCTTGTGCCGCGCATGCCCCCGGGCGTCTCGAGCCCGAGCAGGTCGAGCACCGTCGGGGCGACGTCGAGCAGGTGCATGCCCTCGCGCGGGCCGGGCTGGATCCCCGGGCCGGTCATGATCAGCAGCCCGTCCTGGGCATGGTTCGCGTCGTCGGGCCCGGTGTCGTTGTCGAAGGTGTGGACGCCCTCGTCGCCGCCCACGGTCCCGACGGAGCGCCAGAGCAGGTCGCCGAAGTGGACGATCAGGTCGGGCGCCACGCCGTTCACCTCCGGGTAGACCTCCTCGGGCGTGTAGACCCTGGTCGGGATCGGGTTGCCGTTCTCGTCGGGGATCTCGGTGATGCGCCGCGCCAGGTCGGCGCGGACGCGCTCGTAGTCCTCGGGCGCGATCGTGCCTTCGGGCTCGCGGCCGCGCACGTTCATGAAGACGCGGGAGTAGTAGCCGCCCTCGCCCCAGGCCACCGTCCGCGACCAGTCGATACCGACGGCGGCGAGCGACGTGCGCTCCTCCGGCTCGCGCAGGGTGCCGAGCAGGCCTTCGCGGCGCAGCCACTCGTTCACCCTGATCCCGCCGTCCATCCGCTTCGCGCCGTGGTCGGAGACGACCAGCACGGCCGTGTCCTCGTCGGCGTGCTGCAGGAGGCGGCCGATCAGACCGTCAACGTGCCGGTGGTAGTCGAGGATCGCGCTCTCGTACGGCCCGCCGGCCTCGTGCTTGCGGTGCTCGGGATCCATGTCCTTCCAGAAGCCGTGGTGCATGCGGTCGGGACCCATCTCGACCATCACGAACAGCTCCCACGGTTTCGTCGTCAGCAGGTGCTCGGCGAGCCGAAACCGGCGATCGGTCATCTCGTAGACCTGTCCGAGCAGGTACTCCTTGTCCTCGGTGCGGAAGTCCTTGACGTCGAACATGTACTCGCCGACGACCTGCTCGACCTCCCTGCGCAGCATCGGGGGGTAGGTGTACTGCGATTGCGTCGAGGGCGTGAGGAAGCACGTGACCATCACCCCGTTGAGCGGGCGCGCGGGGAAGGTGCCGGGCACGCCGAGGACGATCGAGCGTTTACCGCGACGGGTGGCGAGATCCCAGAGGCGCGGCTCGCGGATCGCCGAGCCGTTCGCGATGAAGAGGTTGTCGTACGAGTGGTCGGCGCGGTTACGGAAGCCGTAGACGCCAAGATCGCCAGGCGTCTTGCTCGCCATCATGCACGACCAGGCCGGCACCGTGATCGGCGGGATCACGGACGTCAGGCGCCCATAGGCGCCCCGTTCGATCAGGACGCTGAGCGTCGGCAGCTCGGCGCGCCAGCGCTCCAGGACGAGCGACGGCTCGGCGCAGTCGAGGCCGATGATCATGACTTTCGAAGCGGGCATGCTGAATGAGAGACCCCACACCGAGTCTGCCGCTCGCGGCGAACTCCGTCAAGGAGAGGAGGGCATCCTGGTCTTTCCCTGTACGCCGGCCGTCACTAAGCTGAGAGGGGGGAAAGATCGGAACACGAACATGTCGGCGGGGGGCCACGCGGCGCAGGGGGCACGCCGGGCCTCCGGTCGCTGGGAGAGACGAGGAGGGCTACTGCGGTGGCGAGGAAGCTGTCTGGCGTCGCGAGATCGTTGCTCAACCCGATGACCTGGTTCCAGATCGTCCGGTTGATGCACTTCTACGGCTACTCGCACGTGATCCCCCGGCGGTACGTGACCATGGGCCCGGGAGCGACACTGGCGCCCAACGTCTCCCTTCGCAACGGCGAGCGCATCCGGGTCGGCGCCGGCTCGAGAGTGGGGGAGCGCGCTTACCTCTGGGCCGGCGACTCGACGGGGCGGATCACGATCGGCGAGAACTGCCGCCTCGGCCCCGAGGTGTTCGTGACCGCGTCCGACTACGGGCGGATGCCGGACCGCAACATCGTCGACCAGCCGCGTGACGAGCGCGACGTCACGATCGGAGACGACGTGTGGCTGGGCGCCCGCGTGTTCGTGGGCACGGGGGTCACGATCGGCGACGGCTGTGTCGTCAGCGCCGGCTCGGTGGTCACCCGCGACCTGCCGGCGGGGTCGATCGCAGCGGGGATGCCGGCGCGCGTCGTGCGCCGGCGGGAGGACTACGTCCGGGGCGATGGAGGCGGGGCGGCGCCCGAGCCCGAGGTGAGGGAAGAATCGACGTCTCGGTCCTGATCGTCACCTACCGCTGCCGCGAGGCTGCACGCGAGTGCCTCGCCTCCCTCTACGAGCATCCGCCCGGCACCGATTTCGAGGTGATCGTGCTCGACAACGCCTCGGGCGACGGGACCGTCGAGATGATTCGAGACGAGTTCCCGCAGGTGCGCCTGCTCGCGCTGGACGAGAACCTCGGCTTCGCCGCAGGCGTGAACCGCGCCGCCGAGGACGCCGGCGGCGACCACCTGCTGCTCCTCAACCCCGACACGGTCGTGCACGAGGGAGCCGTGGCGAACCTCCTCGAGTTCGCGCGCGCGCACCCCGAGCACGGCCTCAACGGCGGGCGCACGCTCCGCCCGGACGGGACGCTCGACCCTGGCTCGTGCTGGGCGCAGCCCACGCTGTGGAGCCTGTTCTGCTTCGCGACCATGCTCTCCACGGCGTTCAAGGGCTCGCGCGTCTTCGATCCCGAGGCGCTGGGGGGTTGGCAGCGCGACACCGTCCGCGAGGTCGGCATCGTCACGGGCTGCCTCCTGCTCGTCAGGCGCGAGCTCTGGCGCGAGCTCGGCGGCTTCGACCTGCGCTTCTTCATGTACGGCGAGGACGCGGATCTCTCCCTCAGGGCCCGCAACCACGGCTTCCGGCCGGCGATCACGCCCGACGCGGTGATCACGCACGAGGTCGGGATCTCCTCGGCCGCCCGCCCGGACAAGCTGATCCTCCTCTACCGGGGCAAGGCCACCCTGCTGCGCAAGCACTGGCGGCCGCTCCGGCGCGCTGCGGGTCTGACGCTCCTCTGGCTCGGCGTGGGTGTGCGCGCCCTGCTCGCGGACGCGGCTCCCCGCAGCCGGACGGACGGCAAGGTCTCGGGCTGGCACGAGGTCTGGCGCGCACGGCGGCACTGGCTGGCCGGATACCCGGACGTCGCGGCCGGGAGCGCGCCGTGACGCCGCGCCGCCGGTCGCTGCGCGACTCGCTCAAGTGGGCCTTCGTGATGAACTGGGGCCAGCGCGGCATCGCCACGTTCTTCACCTTCCTGCTCGCCGCCATCCTCGGACCGCGCAACTTCGGCGTCGTCGCGATCGCGCTCGTCTACATCGTCCTGATCCAGGGCCTCCTCGAACAGGGCGTCCAGACGGCGATCATCCAGCGCGACGAGCTGGAGCCCGAGCACCTCGACTCGGCGTTCTGGATGAACATCGTCTGGTGCCTGCTGCTCGCCGCGGCGAGCGTGGCGCTCTCCGGCTGGTGGGCGGACGCGAACAACCTGCCCGAGCTCGAATCGGTGATCGTCGCGCTCTCGCTGATCCTGCCGATCCAGGGGCTGACGATCGTGCAGCAGGCCCTGCTGCAACGGGAGACGAGGTTCAGGGAACTCGGTCTCGCGATGAACGCCGCCGCGCTCGCCGGCGGCGCCTGCGGTCTCGCGCTCGCCCTCACGGGGGCGGGCGTGTGGGCACTCGTCGCACAGCAGCTGACCACCGAGGCGACGGCGCTCGTGATCATGTGGCTCGTGAGCGACTGGAGGCCGCGGTGGCGCTTCTCGCTCCCACACGCCCGCACGCTGCTCGGCTTCTCGTCCAACGTGTTCGTCGCGAACATGGGCGGCTTCGTCACCCGCCGTGCAGACGCCCTGCTGATGGGCCTCTTCTTCGGGCCGGTCGCGGTCGGGATCTACCGGCTGGCGGATCGGATCGTGGACGTGCTGCTCGAGCTGACGATGCGGCCCGTGGGACTCGTCTCGCTGCCGCACTTCTCCAGGCTTCAGAACGACCCCGAGGGGCTGCGCGAGTCGGTGGCGGCCTGCCTGCGCGCGACGCTGCTCCTGACGCTCCCGGCGCTGCTCGTCCTGGCGGCGTCCAGCGACCAGGTGCTGGCCGTGATCGGCGAGGAATGGAGGCCCGGCGCCGACGCGCTCAAGTTCCTGTGCGTCGTCGGCATCGCGAAGGCCCTCGTCTTCTTCACCGGGCCTCTGCTCTTCGCCGTCGCGCGTCCGCTGTTCCGGGCGGTCATGCTCTGGATGCTCGCCGCCATGAGCGCGGCCACGGTCGTGGCGGTCGGTTCGGCCCTCACAGGCTCGTCGGCGGACGACCAGCTGTTCGGCATGGCGCTCTCGCGGGCGCTGCTCTTCGTCGTCGTCTTCATCCCGATCAACATGGTCGTCATCGCCTGGCTGACCGGCCTGCGGATGCGCTCGCTTGCGAAGGACGTGCCGTCGCCACTGCTCTCGGGCCTGGCCGCGCTCGGCGCGGTCGCCGGCGTTCGCGCCACGGGGCTCCTGGACGGGCTGGCCTCCCTGCCGGCCCTCGTCTTCGTGGGAACAGTCGCGGTGTGCGCCGCGGTCGCCGTGCTGCTCGCGCTCGAGCCGCGGGCCCGGGCCGAGGCGCTGAAGCTCTGGCGCAGGCTCTCGCGCCGCTCGGCTCCGCCGCTAGTATCCCGCCCCGGCCCGTGAGCACCGCGACCTCTACACCGCTCGAAGCGCTCGAGCCCTGCGTGATCGGCGCCACCGGCGGGTCCGGGACGCGCATCGTCGCGCGCATCGTGCGCGAGGCCGGCCTCTTCATCGGGACCGACCGGAACGACTACGAGGACGCGCTTCCGCTCGGGGCCTACTCCGATCGCTGGATCAACGAGTACGTGGCTTCGAGCGCGCAGGGAGGGCTCCCGGACGAGCTGCGCCGGCAGATGGCCGGTGAGCTCGAGCGCGTCCTGGCCGGGCACCGCAGCGATCAGCCTCCGGATGCGCGGGCCTGGGGCTGGAAAGAGCCGCGCAGCATCTACTACCTGCCCTTCCTGCACGGCGAGATGCCGAGGCTCCGCTTCCTCCACTTCATCCGCGACGGTCGCGACATGGCGTTCTCCGAGAACCAGCAGCAGCTCAGCAAGCACGGCGAGGCAGCGCTGTCCGCGGTCGAGGCGCGCCGGCGCAGGCCCGTGCGGTCGATCGCGCTCTGGACGCGGGTGAACGAGCAGGCGGCCGACTACGGCGAGAGTCGGATGGGCGACCGGTACCTGTGCGTTCGTTTCGAGGATCTGTGCCGGGACTCGGTCGCCACCCTGGGCCGGATCTTCGGCTTCTTCGGGATCGAAGGCGACGCGGAGCGGGCCGCGGCGGCGGTTCGCGATCCCGGGTCGATCGGGCGCTGGCAGAAGGGGCATCGCAAGAAGACGATCGAGGAGCTCCACGAGGTCGCCGAGCCCGCGCTCGCCCGCTTCGGCTACCTCTAGGAGCGGGGCGCGAGCTCCTTCGCGCGCTGCTCGAGAGCCGCGCACATGAGGTCGAAGCCCCGGCTCGCCTCGCCCAGGTCGGCGAACGGCGCGAGTACCCCCTCGTAGCGAACGTCGTGCACGAGCCGCACGCGCTTCGGACCGAGCCTGTACAGCCTGAACTCGTGCTCCTGGTCGAGGATCCCGGGCGCGAGGGCCCGCCGCTGCCAACGGAGCTTGCGCAAGTGGCGGACCGTGAGCACTTTGGGCTCGACGGTCTGAGGCGCCCCGCCGGGCGGCTCCAACCGTAGCTCGAGCACGCTGCCCGCCCGCGCGTAACCGCTTGCGCGCGTGATGTACGGGTTCCACTCGCCGTAGGAGTCGAAGTCCGTGAGCGCTCGCCAGACGACGTGGCGGGGCGCCTCGATCACCACAGCCGTGCGTACGGTCTCGGAGGGGCGGTCGAGGGCCGCGCTCGCGCCCACTGCCGTCGCCGCGACGAGACCGAGGGCGCCGACGGCCAGGGCGCCGAGGCGCAGCACGCTAGCCCCCGGACGACCCCGCGGACAGCCGCGCGCGCCAGCCGCGCTTGATCCTCGCGAAGAGTTCGCTCTGCCGGAGGATGCGCCCGGCCAGGCCGACGAGGGTGAGGATGATCGTCCGCAGCACGTTGATTCCGATCGCCTTCGCCGTGGGGGCGTAGACGAGCACATCTTCCTCCTGCCAGCTCCGAGTGCCAAATCGACGCTTGTATTCGGCGTCGCCGAAGCCGTAGTCCACCCTGTCGACGCCCTCCTCCGCACAGAGGTCCGCCACGAGCCGCATGAGCACGTAGTTGCCGACGCGGAGGCGAGCGTGGGCAGGGTCGTAGCCGGGGACGCCGATGCGGAAGACGCCGCGGTAGGCCTCGCCGTGCCAGAAGGCGACCGGTTCCCCGTCGAGGGAGAGGACCCAGGCGCGGAACCAGCCGCGCTCCATCGCGAGCGCCGTCAGGCTCCGCTGCAGCGCGTCGCCGGCGAAGGCGACTCCGAGCCCGCCCTGGTAGGTCTTCGCCGACACGACCTCGACCTGCTCGAACAGCTCGTCGATCTCCGCGGGCTCGCGGAAGATCCGCAGCGAGAGCCGCTCGCCGTACTCCTTCTCGAGCTTGCGCCCGTAGCGCCGCACGCCCTCGCGCGTGCTCGACGAGAGCGAGCGCAGGAACTCGTCGGGGGATCCGGGGAGGTCGAGCTCCCAGTGCACGGCCGGCGAGGAGACGTGCTGGCGGCACAGGGCGGGCGGCGCGCTCCTCGCCACGCGGTGCAGCGGCGAGCCGAGGCGGAGGTTGCGCAGGCGGACGACGTCGGCCTCGCCTGCGGCCAGCGAGGCGCGCAGCTCGGCGAGCAGGATGTGCGCGCTCTCCTCGGAGGCGTCGCCGAGCAGGCCCTCGTTGACGACGGTGATCGACCGCATGCGCGGTGCGAAGATCTCCTTGTAGCCCAGCTTTGCGCTCAGCCGCAGATCCTCGACGCGGCCGAGGACGAGCGAGCGCGGCTCGCCGTCGCGCTCGAGCAGGAGCACGTGCGGGCGCATTGCCTGCGGCTGGTGCTCGAGGATCGTCAGGAAGGCGTCCGGGTCGGTCGGGAAGTGCCGGCCCTGAAGCTGCTTCCAGGGCTCGCGCAGGGCCTCGAGCTCCTCGACGCTGCGGGCGACGGTGACGCGCGTCACGCCACCTCCGTCCACGGTCCGAGCCGGTGACCCTCGTCGAGCGCGCGCCGCGCGAGCCGCTGCACCGACAGGCGCTCGTCGCTGCGCCACTCCTCCTCGAAGCCCGGGTGGACGCCGACCTCGAGCGAGCTGCCCGGGAGAGTCCTCGCAGCCGCGAGCAGCCGCTCCTCCCAGCCCGTGTCGCGAGCGCTCGTCGGCATGTAGAAGTGCTCCGTCGTGGCGAAGCGGCGCATCAGCGCGCGGCGCCAGGCCGGACCGACCCAGTACGTCGGGCTGCGGAGCGGACGGCGCAGCCAGACGTCCTGCACGTTGCGGACGCGGCGGATGCCGAAGCGAGGCAGCACCCGCGCGAGTGCCTCCCGGAAAGGGGCGAGCTTGTGCACGTGCCTGTGGGAGTCGACGTGCGAGATGGGCACCCCGCGGTCGCGCAGGAACGCGAGCTGGGCCTCGAGCTCGCGCTCGATCTGCGCCACGGGGATGCGGCGGAGGAGCGCGCGGCGGCGCACCTCGCCCGTCGGGAGGAAGCGCCCGTCGGCGCCGAGCAGCCGGTCGAGGCCCGCCGGGTCGGCGAGCGGGCGCTCGAGCCCATCCGTGACGAAGGTGAGGTGTACGCCGAAGCTGTGCTCGGGGTGCGCCCGAGCGAACGCGAGCGCCGCCTCGGTGGCCGGCATGCTCGGCATGATCGTCGCACTCGTGAGCGCGCCCCGCTCGAAGCACTCGATGGTGGCGCGCACGGTCTCCTCCGACGCCCCGAAGTCGTCTGCGTTCAGCACGATCAGCATGACGGTTACCGGAAGCGGGCCTCGGCCTGACCGCGCAGGGGAGGACGGCGCACCGCATACCGGAGCGCGCTCAGGCCGAGCGTCCACTCGGCCAGGATCATGCGAGGGAGGTTGTGGAGGAAGTGGGCGCGCAGCTCGGGCTCGCCGCGCAGCCGCCGCGAGATGAAGAGCAGGCGCACGAGCGCGAAGTAGTGCAGCGGCAGGTGCGCGAGCACGCGCTTGTGAAATCCCTCCCGCTGGACCGGGCCGATGCGCGCCAGGCCGTACGCGAGTCGACGCTGCTGGCGACGGAGGTCGCCGAAGGTCTCGCGGGCATGGTCGTGGAAGGCCTGGAAGCGCGGGTCGAAGACGAGCTCGTAGCCCGCTGCGAGCGCGTCGGCGGAGAAGAGCCCGTCCTCGCCGCCGTAGCTCGAGTCGAAGCGCACCGGCAGGTTGCGCGGCACGGCCAGGCAGTACGAGGAGAGGAAGGCCAGGCGGCGCGGCTCCCCGTGCGGCAGGTACGGCGTCTCGAACTGGAGGTGCGCGACCCAGCCCCAGGGGCCGTGCGCGGTGAAGGTGCGGGCGCAGCCGACGAGCGTCCCGGGGAACTCCGCGAGGGCCCGGCGCAGCCCCGAGCCCCAGCCCTCGGCGGGCACGGCGTCGGAGTCGAGGAAGACGACGATGTCGCCTGTGGCCGCCTCCCACCCGAGGTTGCGGGCGCCGCCGGCGAAGACGGGCTGCCGGGTGCGGATCACGGATGCTCCCTGGCTCTCGGCGATCGCCGCCGTCCCGTCCGTCGAGGCGTCGTCTACGACGATCACCTCGTCCGGCGGCTCGTCCTGGCCCGCGAGCGAGCGCAGCACGGCGCCGAGCGTGCGCTCGGCGTTGTGTGCGGGAATGACGACGCTGACGGTTGCAGGCACACGCCTGATGATGGCCGAGGCTGCGGGTTCCGGCAAATGGGGCAGGATAGGCGCACGTGAAGGCCTCCGATCCGGACCGTGGCGAGAGGCCGTGAGCGAGACGCTCTCGCTCGGCGGCGACCTGACCGTGCGGCGGCTCGGACTGGGCACGATGGGCCTGACCGGTCGAGGGGTCTGGGGCGAGTCCGAGCGGCCGGACGAGGCGCGCCGGCTGCTGCGCCGGGCGGTCGAGCTCGGCGTCACCTTCGTCGACACGGCCGACTCGTACGGACCGGAGACGTGCGAGCGTCTGATCGCCGAGGCGCTCCACCCGTACCCGGACGGGCTCGCGATCGCCACGAAGGGCGGCTTGACGCGGTCGGGGCCTGGTCGGTGGAGCCCGAACGGCCGCCCCGATCATCTCCGGACCGCCTGCGAGGGGAGTCTGCGTCGCCTCCGGCTCGAGCGCATCGACGTCTACCAGCTGCACGCCGTCGATCCCGACGTGCCGCTCGAGGAGTCGGTCGGCGCTCTCGCCGAGCTGCGCGACGAGGGCAAGGTGCGGCACGTCGGCGTCTCGAACGTGGACGCGGCTCAGCTCGCCCGGGCGCGTGCGGTCGTGCCGATCGTCTCCGTCCAGAATCGCTTCAGCCTGGCCGAGCGCTCGTCCGAGGCCGTGCTCGAGCTCTGCGAGCGTGAGGAGCTGGCGTTCATCGCCTGGGCGCCGCTCGCGAAGGGGTTCCTGGGAGGCGCTCGCGGGCGCCCGGCCCGGATCGCGTCCGCCCGCGGCATCACGCGCTCGCAGCTCGCACTCGCCTGGCTGCTCGGGCGCTCGCCCGCGACGATCGCCATCCCGGGCAGCTCATCGCTCCCGCACCTCGAGGAGAACCTCGGCGCCGCCGGGATCTCCCTCGGGGACGAGGAGCTCGCGGCGCTCGCGCGCTACCGCAGCGCCGGCTACGCGGCGAGGCGACTCCGCCGCAGGGCGCGCGTCGCGCTCGGCCGCTTGAAGGGGCGGGTGCGCGGCTAGAGCCGCTAGTGGCTCTGAGCCACGAAGTCCTTCATTGAGGTGCCTGACCCCGAGACATGACCCGATCGGCCAAATGCGCTGACCGCTCGGCTCGGTCGATCTCTCCGAGCGTCTGGGAACCAGCCCACACGGGGCCC
>JBOHAW010000152.1:0-24116 GCA_050697975.1 Gaiellaceae bacterium | reverse complement strand
GGCTCTGAGCCACGAAGTCCTTCATTGAGGTGCCTGACCCCGAGACATGACCCGATCGGCCAAATGCGCTGACCGCTCGGCTCGGTCGATCTCTCCGAGCGTCTGGGAACCAGCCCACACGGGGCCCCGAACGACATGTCCGGGGTCTGACCCCTGGACATGTCCGTCGGAGCGGCTAGTGCCCGACCTCGTCGTCGGCGGTGACGAGCTGCGGGGCGAGGAGGAGGTACTCCGACATCCGCCGCTTGCCGTCGATGTCCTTGAAGACGCGCTCGACGTCCTCCTCCGGCAGGCCGACCGCCTCGGCCACCGCGCTGGCGGGCAGGCCGTTCGTGCGCGCGTAGAGGCAGAGGTCCATCCGGTCGTACGGCAGCGAGAAGTAGAACTCCTCCTGGCTCTGGGCGAGAGCGTACGTGTCCGTCGTGGGCGGCCGGCTCCGGATCTCCTCGGGCACGCCCAGCGCCTCCGCGAGCCGGTAGACCTGCGTCTTGTAGAGGTGCGCGATCGGCTTCACGTCGGCGGCGCCGTCGCCGTTCTTGACGAAGAAGCCCTGGTCGTACTCGAGCCGGTTCGGCGTGCCGACGACCGCGTAGTCGAGCCGGTCGGCGTGGTGGTACTCGAGCATCTTGCGGGTGCGCTGCTTGAAGTTGGTGGCGGCCACGACCTCGCGGTAGGCGGACGCCGTCAGGCGCGCCTCGTGACGGCCGCCGTCAGGCGACTCCGCCACGACGCTGAAAAGGCGGAAGCGCTCGCCCGCGAGCAGGCTGGGCAGGACGATCTTCGCCTTCCAGTCCGGCCCGTACTCGGGCAGCACCTGGCGGAACGCATCGTCGCGCCGCCGGTAACAGCCGGTCGCCTCGAGGATGCCCGTGATGTCCTCCAGCACCGTCTCGATCCCGCAGCTCTCGGCGGAGAGGCGGCTCAGGTCGAGCGTCTCGGCGGCGGAATCGGCCTCCGGCATCAACACCCCGAGCACCTTCTCGGGGCCGAACGCCCGCGCGCAGAGCGCTGCGCACACGCTGCTGTCCACGCCCCCGGACAGGCCGAGCACGGCGCCCCGTCGCCGCAGGCGGCGCTGCACGACCTCGCGCAGGCCGGTCACGATCTCCTCGAGCGCGGCCTCAGGATCGAGGTCGAGGACGTCGGGCGTGACCCTAGGGGCCGCCGACGCCACTGCCGAGCTTGCCTGTCACGTAGCGGGTGATGTTCGCGACCGAGTCGAGGTTCTCCGGCAGCACTTCCTCGTCGGGAATCTCGATCTCGTACCGCGACTCGACGAACTCGATCAGCTCGAGCACGCCCGTGGAGTCGATCACGCCGGCCTCGAGCAGGGACTCGTCGCGGCCGAGCTCCGCGCCCTGGTCGCCGAGCGGAAAGTTCTCGCTCAGGAAGTCCCTGATCTCGCGCTCGATCGTGGTCTCGTCAGTCACATTCGCCCCCCGGAGGGTGTCGCGGTCGGAGGCGCATGCTAGACGATTGCTAGCTTCCCGAGCCCCACCTATGCTGTGGGGACTTTGTGCGGCATCGCTGGGACGTACGCTTCGCGCGGCCGCGAGGCGTCGAGGGGACTTCTACTCGCCATGGCCGGCGAGCTGTACCACCGTGGGCCCGACGGCACCGGGCTCTACCTGGACGGACGCTACGGAATGACGAACACGCGCCTCGCGATCGTCGACCTCGCCGGCGGCGACCAGCCGCTCTCGGGCGAGGACGGCCGCTTCTGGGTGATGCAGAACGGGGAGATCTACAACTGGATCGAGCTGCGCGACGAGCTCGAGACGCTCGGCCACCGCTTCGAGACCACCTGCGATACCGAGGTGCTGGCGCACGCGTACGAGGAGTGGGGCGCAGGCTGCCTGGAGCGGCTGAACGGCGACTTCGCCTTCGCCGTCTGGGACCGCGAGGAGGAGGAGCTGTTCCTCGCCCGCGATCGCTTCGGCGTGCGACCCCTGTTCCTCGCCGAGTTCGGCGGCGACTTCTGCTTCGCCTCGGAGGCGAAGGCGCTGCTCCGGCACCCGGGCGCGAGGCGCGAGCTCGACGCGGCCGGGCTCGTCGAGAGCTTCACGACCTGGTCGAATCTGCCGGAGCGGTCGGCGTTCGCCGGGATCGAGGAGCTGGCGCCGGCCCACTATCTCGTCGTCGGCCCGAACGGACGCCGGGAGCAGCGGCGCTGGTGGGATATCCGCTTCGACGAGTCCGGCAGCTCCCGGGGGAGCGACCAGGACGCGATCGACGAGGTGCGTGAGCTGCTCTCCGACGCGACGCGGATCCGGCTGCGCGCCGACGTCCCGGTGGCGGCCTACCTGAGCGGCGGGCTCGACTCGTCGGCCACGGCGGCGCTCGCGCGGAGCCACATGACCAAGACGCTGTACTCGTTCGGGATCGGCTTCGCCGACCCGCACTTCGACGAGAGTGAGTACCAGGACCGGATCGTCGAGCAGCTCGGCACCGACCTGACGCGCGTCGTCGTCGACGGCCCCGACATCGCGGAGCTGCTGCCGCGGGCGGTCGAGCTCTCCGAGAAGCCGACGCTGCGGACGGCGCTCGCGCCGCTCCTGCGCCTCTCCTCGGCCGTCCGGGACGCCGGGCTCAAGGTCGTGCTCACGGGCGAGGGCGCGGACGAGCTCTTCGCCGGCTACGACATCTTCCGGGAGAACAAGGTGCGCCACTTCTGGGCTCGCGACCCCGAGTCGCGCCTGCGACCGCTCCTGTTCGCGCGCCTGAACGCGTTCCTCGCCCAGGAGCTCGGGGCCACCGGCCGGTTCCTGGCCGGCTTCTACGGACGTGGCCTGACGGACACGGACGACCCGCTCTACAGCCACCGCATCCGCTTCGCCAACACGGCCCGCTGCCTGCGCCTGTTCCGCCCCGAGGTGCTCGAGCGCGCGCGCGCCGACGACGATCCGCTCGCCCGCCTCGAGCGCCGCCTGCCCGCGAACTTCGCGAGCCTGAGCCCGCTCGGCAAGGCGCAGTACCTCGAGATCACCACGTTCCTCGAGGGCTACCTCCTGCACTCGCAGGGCGACCGGATGCTCATGGGCCACTCGATCGAGGGCCGCTTCCCCTTCCTCGACTACCGCGTCGCCGAGTGCGCCGCACGCCTCCCGGATCGCCTGCGGCTGCGCGGCCTCGAGGAGAAGTACGCGCTGCGCCAGGCGGTCGCGTCGTTCTTGCCGGAGGAGGTGTACGCCCGGCGCAAGCGGCCGTACCGCGCGCCGATCGGACGCGTCTTCGTCGGCCCGGGTGCTCCCGAGTACGTGCGCGAGCTGCTCCAGCCCGCGCGCCTCGACGAGGCGGGCATCCTCGACGCCGACGCCGTCCTGCGTGTGGTCGCGAAGTTCGAGGCCACCGGCGGGATGCGCGTGAGCGAGACGGACGAGATGGCCCTCGTGGGCACGATCTCCACCATGCTGCTGCACGAGCAGCTCGTCGCCCGCCCGAAGCTCGCGCTGCCCGCGGTGCCGGCCAGGGTCGTGGTGGGAGCGACGGTCGAGCCGCCGGCCCGCGCCGCGAAGCTCGCGTCATGAAGACGCAGCGCCTGCTCCACGACAGCCTGCTGGCGGCGGCGGACGAGAGCGGCGCCAAGACGGCCGTCGCCACCCAGGAGGAGTCGCTCGCCTACGCGGACGTGCTCGACCGGGCCTCCCGCCTGGCGCGTTCGCTGCAGGAGCACGGGCTCGAGCGCGGCGACCGTGTGGCGATCCTGATGGACAACACGGCGGCCTGCACGATCTCCATCTTCGCCGCCTCGCTCGCGGGCGGAGTCTTCATCGTCGTCAACCCGCAGACGAAGGCTGACAAGCTCGCGTACATCCTCAACGACAGCGAGGCAGCCGTCCTCCTCACCGAGGGCACGCTCGCCCGCGTGTTCGCGCCCGCGGTCGAGCAGGCGCCGCGCCTGAAGGCGGTCGTGTGCGCGAGCCCCGGCGAGGGGTCGGGGCCGGTCTTAGACCTCGACGAGCTGATCGCGGGCGCCGAGCCCGCGCCGCGGAATCTCGGCACGATCCCGGTCGACCTCGCCGCCCTCATCTACACGTCGGGAAGCACGGGCAACCCGAAGGGCGTGATGATGACCCACGCGAACATGGTCTTCACGGCCGGGAGCCTGATCGAGTACCTCAGGCTGGGCCCGGACGACCGCATCCTGAGCGTGCTACCGCTCGCGTTCGACTACGGCCTCTACCAGTGGCTGATGACCGTACGTCTGGGCGCCACGCTCGCGCTCGAGCGCTCGTTCGTCTACCCGGCGCGGACACTGATGCGCCTGGAGGAGGAGGGGATCACCGTCTTCCCCGGCGTCCCCACGGTGTTCGCCACCCTGCTCGGCATGCGCGCCGAGAAGGAGTTCCCGTCGGTGACCCGGATCACGAACACGGCTGCGGCGTTGCCCCCGACCTTCCACGAGGGTCTCGCGGAGCGCTTCCCGAACGCGCTCGTGTTCCGCATGTACGGGCTCACCGAGTGCAAGCGGGTCAGCTACCTCGAGCCCGAGCTCGTCCACGAGAAGCCGACTTCGGTGGGCAGGGCGATCCCGGGTACGGAGACGTTCGTGCTCGACACGGAGGGACGGCCGGTCGCGCCGGGGGAGACGGGCGTGCTCTACGTCCGCGGCCCGCACGTGATGGCGGGCTACTGGGGGGCGCCGGAGCTGTCCGCGCACATGCTCAAGGACGGGCCCGTGCCCGGCGAGCGAATGCTCTGCACGCACGACTTCTTCACGGTCGACGAGGACGGGCTCCTCTACTTCATCGGGCGCAGCGACGACATCATCAAGACACGGGGCGAGAAGGTGAGCCCGATCGAGGTCGAGAACGCGCTCTTCTCGATCGAGGGCGTCCAGGAGGCCGCCGTGCTGGGGTTCCCGGACGAGGTCCTGGGCGAGGCGATCCGGGCCTACGTCGTGCTCGAGGACGGCGCGTCGATCGGCGAGCAGGGAATCATCGCCGCGTGCCGCACACGGCTCGAGAGCTTCATGGTGCCCAAGGAGGTCGTCCTGCTCGACGAGCTGCCGAAGACGGCGACCGGAAAGATCAGGAAGAAGAGTCTGCTGGAGCCGGCGGGGTAGTCCTCCCGGCCGACTCGCCGGGGGGCGCGGCGCGGCGAACGACCATCAGGCTCTTCGTCAGCCCGAACCTGCGCTCCCGGTGGATCTCCGCCTCGGGGAACAGCCGGCGCAGGTCGGAGGCCGACAGGAGCGTCGTCTCGAACCAGCTGCCCTTCGCCCGGAATCCCATCGAGAAGCGGCGGTTGAGCGCTTTCAGCACCCGCTCCGGAAGGAACTGCACCAGCGGCATCTGATAGTGCGGCTCGATCGGGAAGTAGCGGTTCGGCGTCTGCAGGAAGTAGCGCTCGCCGACCCGCCGGATCTCCTCCGCGAACGTGGGCTGGAGCTCCTTCGGCACGTGCTCGATCACCGAGTTCGAGAAGACGATCGGGAAGGACCGGTCCGGGAACGGGAGCTTGGTCCCGTCGGCGTACTGGACGGTGACGTTCTCGCCCGCGAGCCAGTCGCCCCCGTCGGTGTGGAGGTCGACGGCCACGATCGGGTTCGTCTTGTTGAAACGCTCGAGTGCGCTGCCCTCCCCGGCGCCGACGTCGAGGATCCGCTCGTCGGGCTTCACGTCGCACAGGCTCATGAAGAGCTGGTAGCGCTGCTCGCGCCACCGGCGCACCGTCTCGCTGCCCTTCGCCCACGCGCGCAGCCGTGCTCCCAGCAGCCTCATCTGATCAGGGGGTGCGCCCTCGACCCGTGACGTCCGCGCAGGATGGGTGGGTGTGCGGGAGCACCTTGTTGCCGACATTCACGATCTCGACCGCCTCGGGGTGGATGCGGATCGCGCGGTAGCGGCCGGTGCAGATGGTCGTGCGGCGCGCGCCTGAGCGGAGGGAGGGGGCGAAGAAGAGCGTCTGTGCGGTGTTCGGCCCCAGGACGCAGCCCTCGCACACGATGTCGGTCGGGGTCGAGGCGCCGGCGCCTCCGCGGGCAAGGAACAGGTTCGAGTTGCGGAGGCAGTCGATCCGGAGGTTGCGGAAGGTGATCCGGTAGCCGCCCATGGCCTGGATCCCGTCCTGGTGATAGTCGCCGGCGACGTCGTGGCACTTGACGTAGCCGGACTCGATCACCAGGTCGTGCGCCACCGTGCCGCGGTTCTGCACCTTGATCCCGTCGGCCGTCCACGTGTCGACCTCGATGCGACCGACCCGTCCCGAGCAGTTCCGGTCGAGGCGGATCGCGTCCTCGACCGTGGTGCGCAGCGTCACCTTGACCAGATCGAGGTCGACCGTTCCGAGGCAGAGCCACGGCTCGTTGTCGAGAATCACGGTGCGGTCCGGGCGCGGGGGCGGCGGCGATCCGCCGACCGGCGGGCAATCGCGATCCAGCACGTCGACGACGTCCTTCAGGACGGTGTCCCGCCCCAAGCCGCAGGAGATGAGATCACGTTCGCCGTCGCGGGCGTTGATGCGGTCGTTGCCGGCTCCGCCGCGGAGGACGTCGCGACCCGGGCCGCCGACGAGGACATCGCCGCCGGAGCCTCCCTCGAGGCGGTCGTTTCCTCCGTAGCCGAAGAGGCGGTCGGCCCCGGCCAGCCCTCTGATCACGTCAGGGCCCTTCGAGCCGCGCAGGACGTCGGCCCTGCTCGTGCCGGTGATAGTGGTCGGCGTCGCAGCCGAGGGCGAGCCCACGATCACGGAGAGGAGCGCGGCGACGAGCAGGCAGGCCACGGCGCCGACTGCGAGCCGGACAGCGATGCCAGCGCGAGATGACCCGCGCCGGTTGCGGTGAGGCGACAACCTCGAGGCCCCCATTACGCACACGACGTTAGCAAGCGCTCGACGATGTGGCTACGGAAGCGCGGCAAAGCGTCGCCGCGCTCTCCCGGCCCGCGGGAAGGCCGAGGGCGCGCCTTCCGGCGCGCCCTCGAGCGCTCCGTCCTTCCGGCCGCGTGCTAGCGGCCGGTCACGTTCGCGCAGGACGGGTGCCCGCGCGGGAGGATCGTGTTGTTCCGGTCGACCCGCTGGAGCGCGCCTGCCACCACCCGCACCGCGCTGTAGCGGCCGTGGCAGATGATCGTGTTGATCGCCCCCGAGCGGAGGGAGGGGGCGTAGAAGAGCGTCTGGGCGGACTGTGGCCCGAGGATGCAGCCGACGCAGACGATGTCGGTCGGGGTCGACGCGCCGGACCCGCCGCGGGCAAGGAACAGGTTCGCGTTTCGCAGGCAGTCGACCCGCAGGCCGCGGAACGTGATCCGGTAGCCGCCCATGACGTGGATTCCGTCCTGGTGGTAGGCGCCGGCGACGGCGTGACACTTCACGTAGCCGGACCCGATCACGAGGTCGTGCGCCACCGTGCCGCGGTTCTGCACCTTGATCCCGTCGGCGGTCCACGTGTCGATCTCGATCCGACCGATGCGGCCGGAGCAGTTCTGGTCGAGCCGCACGGCGTCCTCCACGGTCGTCCTCATGGTCACGCGAACCAGGTCGATGTTCACGGGGCCGCGGCAGATGAACGACTGGTTGTTCCGGATCTCAGTCCGGCCGCTCGGAGGCGCCGGCGGAGGCGGCGGCGGAGGCGGCCTGGTGGAGGGTGGGGCCGGCGGTGGCGGCGGTGGCGGCGGTGGCGGGCCTCCCCGAGGAGAGCGCTTTCCCGAGCCCGAGCCGGTCACCTGAAACGCAAACCTGAACCAGTGCTCGCCGAGGGCCGTCGTGATCGAGATGCGGCCGGACGTCGCCCCGGCAGGAACGACCGCCTGGAGACGCGCCGGCGACAGGATCGCGAAGCTCGCGGCTTCGCCGTGAAAGCGGATCGCCTGGATTCCGTCCAGGTTCCTACCCTCGAACGTGACCGTCGTCCCGACTGGGCCGGAGTCCGGCGACATCGAGGTGATCTCGGGGCGCTGCCCGTTCGCGTACGCCGACGACACCAGTGCGAGCAGGATGGCGACGAGACCCACGCCGACGATGCTCACGTTCCTGCGATTGGTACGGGGTGCGGCTCCCCTCATAACGATCCCCCTATGCGGGTGGCACCCGCCCCCGGCGCTCATCGGCGGATCCCGTGAGCAGGTGCACTGATGTGAGAACTGAGCGCGGAGCAACCTACCAGAGCTCCTGGACGGCCTGCAATCCCAGCAGCCCGTTTCCACCCGAATCGATCCGTCGTTGCGGGATTTATCGACAGGGCGGCGGCGCGACGGCCGAGTGGTCGTCGTTCCGCTCTGGAACAATCCGGTCCTGCACGCAAGGCGCACTCGCTCCTCTCGTGCCGACCTGCCCATGAGCGACGACCGCAACGAGACCGTCGAGGTGCTGCTCGTCTGCTCGACGGGCGGCCACCTGCTCCAGCTCTGCGCCCTCCGGGAGGCCTGGGCGGGCCTGAGCAGGGCGTGGGTGACGTTCGACAAGAGCGACGCGCGCTCGCTGCTCGCGGACGAGCGCGTGGTCTTCGCCCTCGGGCCGACGAACCGGAACCTGGGCAACCTCCTGCGCAATCTCGTGCTGGCCTGGAGAGCCGTCAGACGCCTGCGGCCGAAGGTCGTGATCACGACGGGCGCCGGGGTCGCCGTGCCGTTCGCGTGGGTCGGGCGGCTGTACGGCGCCCGGGTCGTCTACGTCGAGAGCTTCACCCGGATCACCGGCCCCTCGTTGAGCTGCCGCATGATCGCGCCCGTGGCCGATCGGATCTACGCGCAATGGCCCGAGCTCGTCGCCGCGCTGCCTCGCGCCCGCTACGTGGGCAACGTCTTCCTGAATCCGTGATCCTCGTCACGGTCGGCACGAACGAGACGTCGTTCGATCGCCTTCTGCGCGCGCTCGAGGCGCTGCCCGAGACGGAGGAGCTCGTCGTCCAGCATGGTCCATCCGGAGTTCGCCCGCCCCGGGCCACCTGCTTCGACTATCTCCCCTTCGACGAGCTCACCGCGTACATGCGGCGCGCGCGCGTCGTCGTCACGCACGCGGGCGTGGGGTCGATCATCGCGGCGCTCTCGAACGGGAAGCGGGCGATCGTCGTGCCGCGGCTCGCGCGACACGGTGAGGCCGTCGACGACCACCAGCTCCACTTCGGCCGCCGGGCCGAGCAGGCCGGTCTCGTCGAGCTGGTCGAGGATCCGGCCACGCTCGCGGAGGCCGTCGCCCGGCACGAGCAGCGCCCGGTGGCCGAGATCGGGGGCGACAACCGGCTGGTCGAGGATCTGCGCGAGTATCTGAGCGCCCGCATCGGCCGGTAACCAGTTCGACCAGGTACCCCCAGAACGGCCAGTACCCCCGCCATGGGGCGGGGTCTGATTCTGGCCTGTCACTGCGGTGTTGTCGCCTCTAGGCTGAGACGGAATGAGGGGAGAGGTTCCTAGGGGAACCCTGCCGTTGGGGCGGTCAGGGTGAACGCGGTCGCGCGTGCGGAAGCGCTTGCGGCGCCGGCCGTGCTGGACGGCCTCGGCGTCGACCAGCGCACGTTCGACATCGTCGAGCGTCGCAGGCACATGGACCTGCCGCTTCGGCGTGGCTGGGTCATGCGCCGGCTGCTCCTCCTCGCCGACCTGCTCGGCCTCACCGTCGCGTTCCTCGCGGCCGCGGCACTGTTCGGCCCGAGCACCGTCAACGACCACGTCTCCAACGTCAGCGAGTTCCTGCTCTTCCTGGCCGCGCTCCCAGCCCTGGTCGTGCTGGCCAAGCTCTACGGGCTCTACGAGCGCGACGAGGAACGGGCGGATCACTCCACGGTCGACGACGTCGTCGGCGTCTTCCATCTCGTCACCGTCTTCGTGTGGGTCTTCTTCCTGGCGATCACGGCGACGGACCTCGCCGATCCGTCGATGCGAAGACTCGCGGCTTTCTGGGGGTTCGCCGTGGTCAGTGTCACCGTCGGCCGCGGCATCGCGCGGGCGACCTGCCGGCACAGCGTCGCCTACCTCCAGAACACGATCATCGTCGGGGCGGGGGACATCGGCCAGCTGACCGCGCGCAAGCTGCTCGCCCACCCGGAGTACGGCATCAACCTCGTCGGCTTCGTGGACAGCCAGCCCAAGGAGCGCCGTGACGACCTCGGCCACCTCACCCTGCTCGGCCCGCCCGACCGGCTTCCGGAGCTGATCCGGCTCCTCGACGTGGAGCGCGTGATCGTGGCGTTCTCGAACGAGTCGCACGAGGACACGCTCGACCTGATCCGGTCGGTCAAGGACCTCGACGTGCAGATCGACATCGTTCCACGGCTGTTCGAGATCGTGGGCACCAAGGTCGGGATCCACACCGTCGAGGGAATGCCGCTCATCGGACTTCCGCCGCTGCGCCTGTCGCGCTCGTCGCGCCTGATCAAGCGCGGCATGGACGCCGTGCTCGCGGGGCTCGGCCTGATCGTGCTCGCGCCGCTGTTCGCGGTCGTGGCGGCTTGGATCAAGATCGACTCGCGGGGACCAGTCTTCTTCCGCCAGGTGCGGATGGGTCTCGGGGACAAGACGTTCCGCATCTACAAGTTCCGGACGATGGGCGCCGACGCCGAGGGGCGGAAGCAGGACGTCGCCCACCTGAACATGCACGCGAACGGCGACTCCCGCATGTTCAAGATCCCGAACGATCCGCGGATCACGAAGATCGGGGCCTTCCTGCGGCGGACGTCCGTCGACGAGCTGCCGCAGCTGATCAACGTGCTCAAGGGTGAGATGTCGCTTGTCGGCGCCCGCCCGCTAATTCTCGACGAGGATCAGCACGTGGCCGAGTGGGCGCGCAAGCGCCTCGATCTCAAGCCCGGGATCACGGGCCTCTGGCAGGTGCTCGGGGCCAGCGAGATCCCGTTCGAGGAGATGACGAAGCTCGACTACCTGTACGTGACCAACTGGTCGCTGGCCGAGGATCTCCGCCTGATCTTCCGGACGCTGCCCGCGCTGCTGCGCCAGCGCACCGCGTACTAGCTCCGGCCAAGCATCTAGCACGAGCGAGACTTCAGGCCGCGCGTCTCCGCGCGGTCGGGCGGGTCGATGCTGCCCTTCCGAGGAGTTGAAATCGGGCGGCGCGGAGAGCACCCTGAGGGAGAAGGAACAGCGGCGTTTGAACGAACCGAGGAGCCCTGCGGCAATGATGCGAATCCGGCTCGAGCACTCCGAGCTCGTCGGCGATCTGCGTGAATTCCTGGGACGGTGCGAATGCGTGGTCGAGCAGCGCGGGAGCCACATGCTCACCGTCGAGCTCAAGGGCTCGGTAGCGCCCGGCGCGCTGCGGGACGACTGGGCGCGGATGCAGCTCGGCGCGTACCTGAGGGTCTGGCAGGCCCGTCATCCCGGAACCGTCGCGCAGCTCCTCGTCGAGGGCGACGCGAAGCGCGGCCGTCTCTCGACCAATCAGAGACGACCGCAGCCCCGACTATCCCCGAGCGCGACCAGTGCGGGCATCCCTCGAAAGGGGTACACGCGGTAAAGGTTTGGTGCCCCTAGGTCGCCGCGGGCTGGCGATCGAGCACGAGCTCCGCGATCTGGATCGCGTTCAGGGCGGCTCCCTTGCGCAGGTTGTCGCAGCAGAGGAAGAACGCGAGGCCGCGCGCGGCCGTCGGGTCGCGCCTGATGCGCCCGACGTGCACCTCGTCTCCGCCGGCCGCCGCCTTCGGCGTCGGTCGCTCGACGAGCCGGATGCTCGGGGCCGCGGCCAGCAACTCGGTCGCGCGCTCGGGCGAGAGCTCGTCCTCGAACTCGGCCCAGATCGCCTCGGAATGGCCGACGAGCACGGGCACGCGCACGCACGTCGCGCTCACGGGCAGGTCCGGAAGCTCCATGATCTTGCGGGTCTCGGCGCGCAGCTTCGTCTCCTCGTCCAACTCGTCGCCCTCGAACGGCCAGTCCATGACGAGGTCGTGCTCGTCCGGCTCCTCGGCCCGCAAGCCCTCCATCCGCTGCGCACCGGCACCCGAGACCGACTGGTAGGTCGCGATCACGAGCCGCCGGAGGCCCGCCTCGTCGTGCAGCGGCTTGAGCGCGCAGGTGAGCGGGATCGTGGAGCAGTTCGGGTTGGCGACGATGCCCTCGTGCTGGAGCGCCCGCGCGCCGTTCACCTCCGGCACGACCAGCGGGACGCCGTCCGTGAGCCGGAACACGGATGATTTGTCGATCGCGACCGCGCCGCCCTCGACGGCGTGCGGCACCAGCTCCCGGCTCGCCGCGGTGGAGACCGAGAAGAAGCAGAGGTCCAGGTCGCCGGCCGAGAGCGCGTCCGGGGTCGCCTCCTCGACCGTCACCTCGCCGATGCGCCGGCCCGCCGAGCGGCGCGAGGCGAACGCGCGCACGTTGCCGTAGCCGCGTTCGGCGAGCAGCCGGAGCGCCACCTGTCCAACTGCGCCCGTCGCGCCGACGACGCCGATGCGGGGCTCAGTCATGGACGCGCTCCACGCCGGGCCGGTCGAGCTCGAACGCCTCGTGCAGCGCGACCACGGCCCGCTCGACGTCCTCGTACGCCACGTGGCACGCGATCTTGATCGGCGAGGTGGAGACGACCTGCGGCTGGATGCCGATCGCGTCGAGGGTGGCGAACGTCTTCGCCGCGATGCCGGGATGGCTCTTCATCCCCGCGCCGACGAGGCTGACCTTGCCCAGGTCGTCGCGCGCCGTCCAGTGGACGCCGAGCCCGTCGAGCGCCGCCGCCACGTCCGGACGGTCGCCGGCCGGAGCCGAGAAGACGATCTCCGGTCCGGTCTGGACGATCGTGTCGACGTTCACGCTCGCCTGCGCGAGCGTCTCGAACAGCCGAGCAGCCTGGACGCCCTCGACCCTGTACACCGTCTCCTCGGTCGTGTGCGTGACACCCGAGATCATCGCCTTCTCCAGCATGCGCTCGTCCTCCTCGGTGATCCAGGTTCCGTCCGTGGCCGCGAAGCTCGAGCGGACGTGCAGCCTAACTTGGTGGTTGCGCGCGAGCTCGACGGCTCGCAGCTCCACGACCTTGGCGCCCGAAGCTGCCAGCTCGAGCATCTCGTCGTAGCTGACGGCGTGCAGCTTGCGGGCCCCCGGCACGAGCCGCGGGTGGGCGGTGAAGACGCCCTCCACGTCCGTGTAGATCTCGCAGGTGCCCGCGCCGAGCGCCGCCGCCAGCGCGACCGCGGTCGTGTCGGAGCCACCGCGTCCGAGCGTCGTCACCTCGAGCTCGGTCGACACGCCCTGAAAGCCGGCGACCAGCACGATCCGATCCTGGTCGAGCGCGTCGTGGATGCGGCGCGCGCGGATCTCGACGATCTTCGCCTTCCCGTGGACTGTGTCGGTGACGATGCCGGCCTGCGAGCCGGTGAGCGAGATCGCCTGCCGCCCGAGGTCCTCGATCGCCATCTCCGCGAGCGCGCACGTGATCCGCTCGCCGACCGAGATCAGCATGTCGAGCGCGCGCGGCTTCGGCCGGGGCGAGATCTGGCCGGCAAGCGCGATCAGCTCGTCGGTCGTCGCCCCCATCGCGGACAGCACTGCGACGACGCGGTTGCCGGCGGCGCGTGCGCTCACGAGGCGCTCCGCCACCGCCTTGAGCTTCTCGGGGTCGGCGACCGACGTGCCTCCGAACTTCATCACGACCGTGCCGAGACGCTCCTTCGAGACGTCTGCCGCCACGGCGGGAACGGCCTCGTACTCGGTCGTCGCCATGCGGGACAGTGTAGGCGCGGGCGCCGACGTGATCCGGCCGGCTACATCTCGCGCCGGCCGGTCAGCGCCCGCCCGAGGGTCACCTCGTCCGCGTACTCGAGGTCGCCGCCGACCGGCAGTCCGCTCGCCAGCCGCGTCACGCGGACGCGACCGCGCAGGCGCTCGGCGAGGAAGCTGGCCGTCGCCTCGCCGGTCATGTTCGGGTTCGTCGCGAGCACGACCTCCTGGACGCCGTTTCGCTCCACGCGACGGAGCAGCTCGTCGATGCGCAGATGCTCGGGCTCGACGCCGTCGAGCGGCGAGAGCGCGCCGCCGAGCACGTGGTAGAGCCCGCGGTACTCGTGCGTGCGCTCGAGCGAGATCAGGTCGACGGGCTGCTCGACCACGCAGATGAGGGCGTGGTCGCGCCGCGTGTCCAGGCAGATGCCGCAGAGCTCCTCCTCGGTGAGGTTCCCGCACTCGCGGCAGAAGCGAACGCGCTCCTTGACCTCCTCGATCGCCTGCGCGAGCGCGAGTGCCTCCGCCTTCGGACGCTGGAGGAGGTGGAACGCCAGTCGCTGCGCGGTCCGGTTGCCGACGCTCGGCAGCCGGGTCAGCTGCGCGACGAGGTTCTCGACCGCGGGCGAGAGCACCTCGCCATTCTGCCTGTCCCGGTCGGACTACTCCCCGCTCACGCGCCGGGGAACAGCCCGCCGAGGTCGGGCATCATGCCACCCATCTTCGACTCGGCCCTGGCCTGCACGGCGTCGAGCGCGTTGTTGACGGCGGCGACGATCAGGTCGCCGAGCACCTCGGGATCCTCGGGGTCGATCGCCTCGGGCGCGATGCTGACCTCGATCAGGCGGCCCGCGCCCGTCACCTTGACCGTGACGACGCCGCCCGCTGACCCGTCCACGACCTCGTTCGCGAGCTCCTCCTGCGCCTTCGCCATCTGCTCCTGCATCTGCGCCGCCTGCTGCATCAGCTTGTTCAGATCCATGCCTTTCATCGTGGCTCCTCTACGTCGCGGGCCTGGAACGTCTCCTTCACGAGCTCGTAGAACTCGTCCTCTCCGGCCGGCCGCTCCTCCTCCTCCTCCTCGTCGGCCTCTCCGTGCTCTCCGACGGCGAAGGCGAGTGCCAGCCGGCGCCCCGTGATCTCGTAGAGCGCGTCCTGGAGCAGCGTGGCGTTCTTCGGCTCCTCGGCGAGCTGGCGGTGAAAGGCGGCGCCGGCGGGGAACTCGAGTGTGAGCGTGTCGTCTGCGAGCGCGGCCGGATGGGCCTCGCGCAGCATCGCCGCGGTGGGGATCGACTTCCCCTCGACGGCGGGGAGGACCGTGCGCTGCCACGCCTCCTGGAGCTGCTCGAGCTCCAGGGAGGGCGCCTTGGCCGCAGCCGGTGCGGGGCCGGGTTGGGCGCGTTCGGGCCGCGGTTCCGGAGCCGTCGGAGGGCCGGCGGCGGCGCGGGACTCGAGCTGCTCGAGCCGATAGGCGACGGACTCGCGCGAGAGGTCCGCTCCCGGACGTGTCACCTTCACGAGGGCGAGCTCGAGCGGGAGCCGCGGGTCGCCGCCCTGGCGCATGTCCTCGACCGCGACCGCGAGCAGGTCGATCAGCCGAACCACGGTCGCCTCGCCGAGCTGGTTCGCCTGCTCGCGCAGGCGGTCGCGCGTCTCCTCGGTGACCGGAAGCGAGTCCGGGACCTCGCCCATGTGCTGCACGAGCAGCAGGTGCCGAAGATGCTCGAGCAGATCGGTGACGACGCGGCCGAGATCCTGGCCCTGCTCGGACAGCTCCTCGATCAGCGTCAGCGCCCCGGCCGTGTCGCGATCGACCACCAGGTCGCAGAGCCGGAAGAGCGCCTCCTCCTCGACCGCGCCGAGCAGCTGCAGGACGGCCTGCACGCTCACCCGGCCCTCGGTCGCGGCCGCCAGCTGGTCGAGTGCCGAGACGGCGTCCCGGAACGAGCCGCGCGCGCCGCGCGCCACGAGCGAGAGCGCGCCGTCGGGGGCTTCGATGCCCTCCCCGTCGGCGACGAGCCGCAGAAGGCGGACGAGCTCGGGCAGCCGCGGGCGCGCGAACGCGAACGTCTGGCAGCGCGACCGCACGGTCGTCAGCACCTTGCTCAGGTCGGTGGTGCAGAACACGAACAGCAGGTGCGGCGGCGGCTCCTCGATCAGCTTCAGCAGCGCGTTCCAGGCGGCGTCGGTGAGCTGGTGCGCCTCATCGAGGATGTAGACCTTGTACCGGCCCTCCGCAGGCTGCAGTACGACGCGCTCGCGGATCTCGCGGATGTCGTCGATGCCGCGCTGCGAAGCCGCGTCCATCTCGATCACGTCGAGCGAGGTGCCGTTCGCGATCGTGACGCAGGCGTTGCAGACCTTGTCCGGCGTCGGCGTCGGCCCCTGGGCGCAGTTGAGCGCCTTGGCGAGGATGCGCGCCATCGAGGTCTTGCCCGTCCCGCGCGGGCCGGCGAACAGGTAGGCCTGGCGCACCTGGTCGGCGGCGATCGCGTTCTTCAGCGTCCGGACGACCGCATCCTGGCCGACCACCTCGTCGAAGTCCTGCGGACGGTACTTCCGGTAGAGCGCGGCCACCGTGCCGATTCAAGCAGAATCGCGCCCGTGCCCCACTTCATCTGCGTGACGTGCGGCGTCCAGCACGCGGAGAGCTCCGAGCCGCCGGCCGCGTGCGCCGTCTGCGAGGACGAGCGTCAGTACGTCCCCGACGCCGGGCAGGCATGGACGACGCTCGAGGAGCTGCGGCGGGATCACCGCGCGGACGTGCGGGACGAGGAGCCCGGGCTGACGGGAATCGGCTGTGAGCCGGAGTTCGCGATCGGCCAGCGCGGCCTCCTCGTGGAGGGGGTGATGTGGGACTGCACCCCGCTGCTCGACGACGAGCTGGTCAGGGAGGTCGAGGCGCGCGGCGGTCTCGGCGCGATCGCGATCTCGCATCCGCACTTCCACTCGTCGATCGTCGAGTGGAGTCGCGCGTTCGGCGGCGCCCCCGTCTACGTCCACTCCGCCGATCGCGACTGGGTGCAGCGGCCCGATTCGTGCCTGCGCTTCTGGGAGGGAGAGACGCTCGAGCTTCCCGGCGGCCTGACGGCGG
Organism: Gaiellaceae bacterium; assembly: GCA_050697975.1. Classification (GTDB taxonomy): domain Bacteria; phylum Actinomycetota; class Thermoleophilia; order Gaiellales; family Gaiellaceae; genus JBOHAW01. The sequence continues at coordinate 7,421 of JBOHAW010000152.1, read as the reverse complement.
TCCGCTGCGGCGGTCACTTCGCCGGCGCATCGGTCCTGCACTGGCCGGCGGGCGCGGACGGCCGCGGCGCGCTGCTCACGGGCGACACGATCCAGGTCGTCCCCGACCGGAGGTACGTGAGCTTCATGTACAGCTACCCGAACATGATCCCGCTCGGGGCGGGCGCGATCAGGCGCATCGCCGCGGCGGTCGAGCCCTTCGAGTTCGACCGGATCTACGGCGCCTGGTGGGGACGCGTGGTGCGAAGCGACGCCAAGGCGGCCGTCCGGCGCTCGGCGGAGCGCTACCTCACCGCGATCGCGGAGCCGTCGTAACTCGTCCCGGCGCGCCATGTCCGGGGTCTGACCCCGTGCGAGGCCCGGTCGCGCGCTCCGCCTTCGAAGCGGTCTTCCCGGGAGGAATCTGCGTCGCTCGCTCGAGCCAGGCAGAACCGCGGCACCTGAGAGGGAACCCTTAGCGCTGCTTCCTCCCGGATCTGACGCGGTTCGGATGCTCCCAGTGCGCGGAACCTGGCTGTCAACGCTGCGTGCGCAGGCCCAGGCCCCGGAAAAACTCGCCCCTCGGGCGGCGTTCGGTCCCGCTAGAGCGGATGGGCGGGTTCAGGGAACCGCTAGCTCCCCACCTAACGCGACCGGGCGGCTCGATGGTAGCAGCGGCCGGTCGGTTAACCTACGGCGGAACCAGTGGCCCGGATCGCCGATGTCATGAATCTGCGGGTCGTCAGCGTCACGCCCGACGCGAGCGTCCAGGTGGCCATCGCGCGCATGCTCGAGGAGAACGTCGGCTCGGTCGCGGTCTGCGAGGGGCACGACCTCGTGGGGATCTTCACGGAGCGGGACGTCCTCCGGCTCGCGGGAAAGGGGGAGGGCATCGGCTCGCTCGAGATCCGGGACGTGATGACCCGCTCCCCCGTCACCGTCTCGCCCGACGACGACGCGCTCGCGGCCGCGAAGCTGATGGGCGAGCGGAGGATCCGTCACCTGCCCGTCGTCCAGGACGGCCACCTGCTCGGCATCCTGGGAATTCGCGACGTGATGCGCTCCCTCGTCGAGCGCGTCTGGCGCGAGCACGACCCGGCGGCGCGGGATACCGCACAGCAGCTGCTGCGACGCGCCCCGGGCGACGGGACGCGCTAAGCTCGGAGCGCAGGGGGCGTGTAGCTCAGCGGGAGAGCGCCCGCTTCACACGCGGGAGGTCACTGGTTCAATCCCAGTCACGCCCATCTCGAAAGGCCCTGATGTCGGCGATGAAGCTCGCCCTCGTGATCGTCGCCCTCGTGCTCGCGGCCGGAGCCGCGGCCTACGGGCCCCCTCCCGACGACGCGCGCTCGCTTCCCGTCCAGGGCAGCCTCACGACGGTCTCTCGCATCCAGCCGAAGTTCTCCTCGATCGCGTCCTCGCTCGCGCGCCGGCCGGCCGAGGTTCGGTGCTGGTCGATCGAGGACTGGGCCGAGCTCAGCGAAGCCTGGGCGCTCTACACGGACGGCTCGTGGAGCCTGGCCGGTGTCGCCGCCTACGCCGCCAAGGGAACGAACCGGATTCAGGCCTCCCCGACGACGTGTGCGCGGCTGAGCACGCTTCCGTACACGCGCTCACGGCCTGCGGGGACTGAACTCGCCAGAGTCTCCGTCGCGATCTGGGCGCTCGGGCACGAAGCCGCACACCTTGCCGGCTTCACATCCGAGGCAGTGGCCGAGTGCCGAGGATTGCAACACGTTCGGGTCACCGCTCGCGCCCTCAGAGCAACGGCGACGTACGCTGCCAAGCTCGCCGCCGCAGCGTGGCGCCGATACCCCGCCCGTCCGGCGACGTACAGATCGCGTGAGTGCCGAAACGGCGGCGCGCTCGATCTGCGCCCCGCCTCCTCGGTTTGGCCGTAGGCTCATGCAGACCGAGTCTGAGAGGAGATCCGCATGGCTCCTGATCCGATTGCACCCTTCCCGCTGGTGAGGCGCGGCGACAGGATCTTCCCCGTACGCCCGCTCCAGCAGCTCCTGCGTGCGCGTAACCACCCGGTCGCGGTGGACGGGATCTTCGGCCCCCTGACCGAGTCCGCGGTCAAGGCCTTCCAACAGAGCAAGGGCCTCGCGGCCGACGGCATCGTCGGCCCGAGGACCTGGCCCAAGCTCGTCGTCCAGGTCAAGAAGGGCAGCACCGGAGACGCCGTGCGCGGGGTGCAGGAGGTGATCAAGTTCCACGACCAGTCGAACGGTGAGGCGCCCCCGGTCCAGATCGACGGCATCTTCGGCCCCCGCACCGATGCCTTTGTGCGCGGCTTCCAGACCGCTGTCGGGACCGCCTCGGACGGCATCGTCGGCCCGATCACCTGGCGCGCGCTGGTCAGCGGCATGCTGTCTGGCTGACTCGCCCCGGTGACGTAACGTCCGTACCCGGACGACCCCCTCGGCCGTTCTCACTGTGAGGACGAGAAGGGGCTAAGGCGACGGAGGGCCGATTGGTCGGCCCTTCTCGCTGTTCTGGGTTCCGCGGACCGGGTGCATGGTCTGGTAGCGCGCCTATCCCCCTGGCCAGTAGTCCGAACGCCCCTCGGCGCTTAGGGTTGAAGTCTCAGCGGGCGGCTGGCCGCGGTCGCGCCGCACGTGGGGCATCCCTCCCTCGAAGGATGCCCGGAGGGGCGAGCAGTCCTGGCGACCAAGCAGGATTGTCTCGCTCCTCCCTCTTTCGGGTGATGTTCGACGCGGCGCGGGGCGGGATACTTGGGCCTCGTTTGTCGGTCCAGCTCGGGGCGTCTCCGATTGGTCGAGAGACGGCCTGTCGCCGGCGGAACGGTTCGAGGGCCTACGAGGCGAGCTGCCACTCGTCGCCGCGCAGCAGGGGCACGGCCCGGCCGTCCCGCTCGATGCCGTCGACCTCGACCTCCGGCCCGCCGATCATGAAATCCGTGTGCACCGAGGACTGGTTGATCCCGAGCTCGAGCTGCGCGTCCGGACCGAGTCCGGCCGCTCCCTCGACCCGCCCGGTGATTCCCTGACCGTAGGCCACGTGGCAGGCGGCGTTCTCGTCGAAGAGCGTGTTGAAGAACGTGATCCCGGTCTGGCCGACCCGGGACGAGCCGTCCACGAGCGCGACCTCGCCGAGCCTCGCCGCGCCCTCGTCCGACTCGAGCTGCGTGCGCACGATCTCTTCGCCGGTCGACGCGGACACGTCGACCGCGCGACCGTCATCGAAGCGAAGAGCGAGGTCGCGGACGATCGTCCCCTGGAGCGCCAGCGGCTTCGTCGAGCGGACCGTGCCGTGCGTGCGGCGGAAGTCGGGTGTCGTGAACACCTCTTCCGTGGGCATGTTCGGAATGTGCCGGCGCCCGAACGTCGTCTCTGTCTCCGCGGAGCCCCAGCGTGACTGCGGCAGGAGCCCAACCGTGAGGTCGGTGCCGGGGCCGCGGAAGCGGACCGCCTCGAACTGCCGCTCGTTCAGGGCATCCCGGCGCTCGCGCAGCCGCTCGATGTGGCCGCGCCACGCCGCGACGGGATCCTCCTCGTCGAGCCGCACCGTGCGGGCGATCGCATCCCACAGGCGCTCGACGTCGGGCTCACCGAACACCGTCCGGGCCCAGCCCTCGGTGGGATAGGCGACGATCGTCCAGTTGATCAGCTGCTCGGTCGCGTTGCGCACGTACGCGGCCTCGAGCTCCTTGGCCCGCGAGAGGGCGACGCGATGCGGGTCGAGGCGGGCGAACAGCTCGGGGTCGGGGTCGCCCGCGATGGAGACGAGCCCTCCGCCGAGCTTGCCGAGCGCGTCGATCCTGCGGATCATCCACGGCGGCGAGAAGCCCAGCGCGTCCTCGGGCGCGAGCTCGATCTGCGCCTCCGACACGAACTTGTCGGCGTATCGGACCTCGACGTACCTCGCTCCCGCTTCGTACGCGGCGCGCACGACAGCACGCACGAACGGCGCGTGGTCGACGTACCCTTCGACGAAGACCGTCTGCCCCGGCGCCACGTTCGCGCCGACTCTGACCGCCAGGTCCGCGTAGGCGGCGAGTCTCTCGTCCGGAGTCACGGCGGCGAACCATACTGGTAGGTTCCGCGCCGTGGTCGTAGCACTCACGAGCGGTCAGAAGCTCGGCATCGCGCTCGTCGCCGTCGTCTTCATCGGCTTCGCGCTCGCGTCCTCGTTCCTCTTCCCACGCCGGCAGCCGGACTTCCCCGGCGGGCGGCTGAAGCTGTTCATCGCGTTCACGGTCGTGCTGTTCGTCTCGATGCTGGCGGCGATGGCGATCTTCGCCCGCGAGCCCGAGGAGGAGGGGCACGGGGGCGAGACCGCGGCGACGGAGACCGGGGGCGGCGGCGCGGGCGATCCGGCCGCCGGCAAGGATGTGTTCGCCTCGGCGGGCTGCGGCGGGTGCCACACGCTCGCGGACGCCGGCTCGTCGGGGCAGGTCGGGCCGAACCTCGACGATTCGAAGCCTGCTCGCGAGCTCGTGGTCGAGCGCGTGACGAACGGGCGGGGGGCGATGCCGTCCTTCAAGGATCGGCTCGACGAGCGGCAGATCGAGGACGTAGCCGCCTACGTCGTCCAGGCGACCGGCGGCTCCTAGGAGAAGAGGGCGGCCAGCTCGTCGCGCTCGACGGGCGAGAGCTGGATCCCGAGCGCGGAGCGCGCCGGCTGGAGGTGCTCAGGGCGGCGCGGGCCGACGATCACGGACGTCACGCGCGGGTCGGCCAGGAGCCACGCGAGCGCAAGGCCGGCCCGGTCGACGCCGCGCGCCGCCGCAGCGGCCTCGAGCTGATCCAGCCCTCGGAAGACCTCCTCCCCGATCAAGTGCTCGTACGGCTCCGGCCGGAGCGTCATGCGCGAGCCGGCGGGTGCCGCTTCGCCGCGGCGGTACTTGCCCGTGAGCCAGCCGCCGGCGAGCGGGCTGAAGGCCGTGAAGCCGATGCCATGGCGCTCGCAGAGCGGGAGGAGCTCGGCCTCGGCTTCCCGGTCGAGCAGGGAGTAGGAGTTCTGCACGCAGGCCACCTGCGCGATCGCGACCGCCTCGTCGAGCTCGGTGGCCGTCACGTTGCTGAGGCCGATCGCGCCGACCAGACCCTCGTCGACGAGCTCGCCCAGAGTGGCGAGCGTGGCCTCGAGCGGTGTCTCCGGGTCGGGCCCGTGCGTCAGATAGAGATCGACGCGGGGTACGCCGAGGCGCTCGAGGCTGCCGTGGATCTGGCGCCGGATCCGGTCGGGTGCGAGCCCCTGGTCGCTCGGATCGCCCTCGACCGAGTGGAAGACCTTGGTCGTGAGCACGACCTCCTCGCCAGCACGGCGCTCGCGCAGCCACTCGCCGATCCAGCGCTCGCTGCGCCCGCCGCCGTACGCGTCTGCGGTGTCGAAGAGCGTGATCCCGAACTCGCGGGCGGCGTCCATGAGCGCGAATGCCTGCTCCCGCGTCTCCCCCTGGCCGAAGAACGCCGGAGCCGAGCCGATCCCGCCGAAGTTGCCGCACCCGAGGGCAAACCGCGAGACCTCGATGCCGGTGCGCCCGAGGGGTCGCCGCTCCATGAGGCGACGCTACAAGAGAAAGAGGCCCTGACGGGCCTCTTGGACGAAGAGCGGAGAGGGCGGGATTTGAACCCGCGATGCACCTTTCAGCACATACGCGATTTCCAGTCGCGCTCCTTAGACCACTCGGACACCTCTCCGTGCGAAGCGCCAGCGTAGCGGCCGCTGCGCGACGGAGCACGCTCTCTACTCGATCTCGACTCAGCCTCGACCGGAGCTGCACCGCCCCCGGGCAGGCTGTCGGGCAGAGATGAGTAAGGCAACGCTCTCCCCGAACACCGACACCCGCGTCCGTCGACGACCCTGGCGGCGCGTCCTCGTCGCGGCCACGGCGGCCGCGCTCGTCCTCGTGCCGGCGGCGGGCGCATACGAGCTTCCCCCAAGGCTGAACGAGGTCGCGCGCGTCTACTCCCTCGGGGTCGGAGAAGTCCGCTGCGCGTCCGAGGAGGAGTGGGATTCGGACTTCGCCGCGTCCGTCGGATGGGCGTACACGAACGTACCGGCCGAGTACGCGGTTCTCGGACCGCCCGTCTGCGCGGGCGCGCTCGGCGTCGGGAGCGTGGACGTTCCCGCCTGGCAGCAGGCGCTCGGAACCCTGGTGCTCGTGCACGAGGCGTTTCACCTTCGACGCTGGCGCTTCCGGCGAGACGAGGGGAAGGTCGAGTGCCAGGCGATGGTGTACTTCAAGGAGGCGGCTCAGCGACTCGGGGCGAGTCCGGCGCAGGCCGAGGCGCTCTATCCGTATGCGCTCGCGCTCCACCGGTGGCAGGTGACGCTCTTCCCCCGCTACCGGGACCCGAAATGCCTGCTCCCGAGCTGGGCCCCTCCCGTACGCTAGGAGGAGACGAGCGTGAGGATCGCGCCGCTCAGGTCCGAGGCGATCCGGGTCTTCGGCACGTAGCCGGCGGCCCCGGCCTTCTGCGCGCGCATGACGTCACCCGGCAGGTCGGATTCGGTCAGCATCAGCACGCGCGCGGAGGGATCGAGCTCGCGCAGGCGGCGGGTCGCCTCGAGCCCGTCCATGATCGGCATGCTGATGTCCATCAGGACCACGTCCGGGGAGAGCGCCGCGGCAAGCTCGAGCGCCTGCTTGCCGTTGGCGGCGTGGCCGACGACCTCGATCCGCTCGTCGCTCGCCAGAACCGCCTCGAGCATCCTCGTGAAGATCGGCTGATCGTCCGCGACCAGGACGCGGATCGGCGCACTTTGCGTGTTCCCCCCAGTCATCTGCGGATTGGCCACTGTAGTGGTCGCAGAGGCCGGCTGCGCGCGAGCGCGGTCACCTCCAAACGCGGAAGGAGCCTGGTCGGGCTCCTTCGAACGAGTCTCAGCTTCGGGCGGACGTCCCTACCGGTGCATCAGGGGGTCGAGGTAGACGTCGTCGACCAGCCAGCTGCCGCTGCGGTCGGCCGGCGTGAAGCGGAACTGCACCGACTGCGTGAGCAGCGGCAGCGTTCCGCTGAGCATCCCGATCGACTCGGACGGCTGCCAGGCGGCGCCCGCGCTGACGTAGCCGAAGTCGGAGAGCCCGAGCGTCTTCGTGACGAGCGAGAGCAATCCGCCCACGCCGCCGTTGTAGATCACCTGTACCCGGAGCCTCGACGACCCGGAGCCCGCGTTGGCGGCGAAGAAGCGCATCTTGCTCGAGAAGAGGCTGACACACATCGGAGGCGACGTCGCGCTGCTCCCGGCGGGGAGCGAGAGCGAGTAGCGCTCGCCGGCGCCGTGGACGAAGAACGACTCGTTCCCGGCGACGACCCTGGCGCCTCCGGCCAGCGCCCAGCCACTCGCGCCGCTCTCGAAGCCGCCGTTCGGCACGTACGCGTAGTTCGCACCGTCGTTCCAGGGGAGGAACGGCTTCGAGGTCGGGTCAGGGCAGGCGACGCCGAGTCCGGCGCTCGCCGGGGCCGCGGT
>JBOHAW010000151.1:0-13450 GCA_050697975.1 Gaiellaceae bacterium | reverse complement strand
ACCGTGCTCTCCGGGCCCGTATTACTCATACTGTGCCCTCCGGCCCGGCACCGCCAGCCTTTGGGGCCCCCAGGAAGTGCGAAGCACTTTCTGGGGTGAGAGCGGCGTCCCAGGGACGTGCGGCTCCGCACGCCCCTGGCCAGCGTCCCCTCCCGGCCGGCGGAGCCGGCGTAGTCTCGGCCGCGTGCGAGTTCCGGCAGCCCTCCAACGCGAGTGGCGCAGGGAGTCAGCCTGGCTGACAGACCTGCCGCGGCTGGCGGCCGAATGTGCCGAGCTGTGGGGTCTCGCGCTCGAGGAGCCGTTCGACACGCCCCATTCGCTCGTTGTTCCCGCCGGCGACGTCGTGCTCAAGCTGAACGCGCCATCTCATTTCGAGGCCGATCACGAGACCGAGGCGCTTGCGCGCTGGGCCGGACGCGGCGCGGTCCAGCTCACAGCCCGGGACGACGCGCGGCGTGCATTGCTGATCGAGCGGTGCAGACCTGGCACGCGCCTCCGGGATGCCGGGACCGATGAACCCGCTGTGGTCGCCGCGCTACTCCCGCGGCTGTGGGGCGAGCCGGACAAGCCGCATCCGTTCAGATTTCTCGCGGACGAGGCGGAACGATGGGTCGAGGACGTCCCGAGGCACTACGAGCTGGGCGGGCGGCCCTTCGAGCGGTCGCTGCTCGACTTCGCCGTCGATGTCTTCCGCACCGTCGACCGAACCGCGACATCTCTGGTCAACCAGGATCTCCACGGCGGCAACATCCTCCGCGCAGAGCGCGAGCCCTGGCTCGTGATCGACCCGAAGCCGCTTCTCGGCGAGCGCGAGGCGAACGCCGTCGGACTCCTGCGAAACGCTGCCGGCGGCGGCGCGGCATCGGTGCGGCGCTGGCTCGACGTCCTCCAGGAGCTGGGCCTCGACCGGGAGCGACTACGCGCCTGGGGCGTCGCACACGCGCTCGCGTGGGGGTGGGACGAGGACGGTCGATGGTCGCCGTGGTCGGTGGAAGTCTCCCGCACGCTCTTTGCTGCGTGGGGATGAGAGAATCGGTCCGTGGCCTGGCGCGACTGGGTGCGGCCGGTGGAGATCGAGCCGTCGCTGTACGCGGCCGACTTCGCCAGGCTCGGAGAGCAGATCGAGACGCTGCTGGGCGCCGGCGTGCGCGTCTTCCACTTCGACATCGGCGACGGCCACTTCGTCGAGCCGATCACGATCGGCCCGATCGTGATCGAGTCGATCGCCGAGATCGTGCACGAGCTCAGCGGGGTGCTCGACTGCCACCTGATGGTCGACGAGCCGGACAAGCACGTCCCGCAGGTGGCGAGGGCCGGCGGCGACAGCGTCACCTTCCACGTCGAGGCGAGCGCGGACCCCGCCGCCACGACGGCGCTCGCGCGGGAGCACGGGCTCGGTGTCGGCGTCGCCTTCAATCCGGCGACGCGGGTCGCGGACGCCCTGCGTGCGGCCGAGGGCGCCGACCTCGCCCTCTGCATGAGCATCCACCCCGGCTATTCGGGCCAGGCGTTCATGCCGGAGGCGCTCGGTCGGATCCGCGAGCTGCGCGACTCGCTCCCGGAGGAAGTGCTCGTGCAGGTGGACGGCGGGATCACCGCCGGGAACGTCCGCAGCGTGCGCGAGGCCGGCGCCTCCCTGATCGTCGCGGGCAGCGCGATCTTCGTCCGCGAAGACCAGGCGCTCGCATACCGGCACCTCGTCCGCGAGGCCTCGTGAGCCACTTCGACCGGGCGCTCGAGCTCGCGGAGCGCGGGCGCGGGACGACCCACCCGAACCCGGTCGTGGGCGCCGTCGTCGCCCGAGGCGACGACGTGGTGGGGGAGGGGTGGCACGAGCGCACGGGCGGGCCGCACGCCGAGGCCGTGGCGCTCGAGCGGGCCGGCGAGCGGGCGCGGGGCGCGACGCTCTACGTGACGCTCGAGCCCTGCTCGCACACGGGGCTCACTCCGCCCTGCGCCGACGCGGTGATCGCGGCCGGCGTCGCCCGCGTCGTCGCCGGTCAGATCGATCCCAACCCGGAGGTCTCGGGCGCCGGCGTCGAGCGGCTGCGCAAGGCGGGGATCGAGGTCGAGGTCTCCGACGACCCGCGCGCGCGCCGCCAGCTCGAGGCATATCGAACGTGGCGCCTGCTCGGCCGGCCGTTCGTGACGTACAAGGCCGCGGTGACACTCGACGGGCGGATGACGGTGCCGGGCTCGCGCTGGATCTCCGGCGAGGAGAGCCGCCGGCTGGTCCACGAGCTGCGGGCGGCCTCCGACGCCGTCGCCGTCGGCATGGGCACCGTGCGGGCCGACTCGTCCCGCCTGGACGCCCGTGACGTGAACGCCGCTCGCCAGCCCCGGCGGCTCGCCTTCGGGTCGGGGCCGCTGCCCGAGGGATCCGAGCTGGAGCTCGTCTCTGGCCCGCTCGAGGACGCACTGCGCCGGCTGGCGGAGGACGGAGTCCAGTCGCTGCTGCTCGAGGGAGGGCCCACGCTCGCCTCCGCGTTCCTGCGCGCCGACCTCGTGGACAAGCTGATGGTCTTCGTCGCGCCGAAGGTCTCAGGGACGGGCCCGGTGCCGGTCGAGGCCCTTCCCGTCCCGCTCGGGCTGTCCGGTTTGACCGCGCAAGCCGTCGGAGAAGACGTCCTTCTGACCGCCTATGTCCACGAGCCCTGATCCGAGCGAGCGTCCCGAGGACGCGCTCGTCAGCCTGATCTCGCACTGGCTTGCGCGGCACCTCGGGAACAAGGAGCTGTTCGCGGGCCTGCAGGCGGTCGACACCTCGGAGCTCGCGCCCGGCCAGGCAGCGGTGGTCGGAGAGCTGCTCGAGGAGTTGCGGTCCCGCCACGGACGCGGCGAGCTCGAGATGGTCGCCCGCGAGACGCTCGAGGCGCTCGCCCTGGGGCACTAGCTCAAATCGTTACAAGTCGGTAATCGAGCGTTCATGGGCGGGGGTTAGCGTCCGGCGCGGTGACTCGACGCATCCCGATCGCCGCCGTCTCCGCCCTCGTCCTCGCCGTGGGCTCCGGGACGGAGGCACGCGGGGCGTTCCCGGGGGCGAACGGCCTGATCGCCTACGTCCCGGCCGGCGCGCAGCCGCAGGAGGTGTGGGTCGTGCGGCCCGACGGAACCGGAAAGCGCCGGCTCACCGCCGGCACCGCGCCCGCCTGGTCGCCCCACGGGACGCGCCTCGCGGTCGTGCGGGAGGGCGGCACCATCGTCGTCGTCCGCGCTGACGGCACCGACGAGCGCGTGCTCGCCGCCGGGGGCAGCCCCGCCTGGTCGCCCGACGGGCGCTCGATCGCCTTCGTCTCGGGGCCGTCGCCCGGCCCGCCGGGCGACATCCACGTGATCGGAGTGGACGGCACCGACCGGCGCGGCATCACCGGCGGCTCCGACTTCGACGATCGTCCCGCCTGGTCGCCGGACGGGAAGCGGATCGCATTCACGCGCAACGCGCTCATCTGGGTGATGGAGCCGGACGGAACCGGGCAGCGGCCGCTCGTCGCGCGCGCGGTGGGGGAGACCGCTCCGGATTGGTCGCCCGACGGTACCGAGATCCTCTTCGCCCGCGGGGGCGCGCTCCTCGTCGCGCGCGCCTCGGACGGGGGCGGCGAGCGGCGCGTCAGCCCGGTGAGCACCGTCGCCAACTCGCCCTCCTGGTCGCCGGACGGGCGCCGGATCGCCTACGACGCGTTCGGCGAGATCTGCGTGGCGAACGCGGACGGGAGCGACCCGCGACGGCTGACGCACGAGGCGCCCGGCGTCGTCTACAGCTCGAGCGCGCCGCCCGTCGCCTGGCAGCCGGCCGCCGCCGACCTCGGCGGCGCGAGCCCGTACTCGTGCGATCGGCCCACGCGGGACCTCGCCGTCGAGATCTCGGCCGACGCAAGCGAGGTCGATCCCGGCGATTCGCTCCGCGCGGTGGCCACGGTGCGGAACCTCGGTCCGAACCCGGCGACGATGGAGTCGGTCGGCATCGGCGTCTCGGACAACGGCCGGATCCTGTGGTCGGTGCCGGCGCGCGACTCGTGTGAGGTGCTCCGCGGCGGCACGTTCATCTCCTTCCACCACTGCCGCCTGCCGACCCTGTTCCCGGGCGAGGCCGTGACCGTCGAGGCGGAGGTGCAGGCGGAGGAGCCCGGCGTCCTGCGCGTGGTGGCGGCGCTGCCGGGCTACGGTGACGGGCGGGAGACGAACGAGGCCAACGATCTCGCCGTCGCCGTGGCGATCGTTTCCGGCTGCACGGTGGTCGGCACGGCCGGCGACGACGTGCTCGCCGGCACGCCGGGCGCCGACGTCCTGTGCGGCCTCGAGGGCAACGACACGATCCTGGCCGGGAGCGGCGGCGACCGCGTCTACGCCGGCGCCGGTGACGACGTCGTCCGCGGCGGGGGTGGAGACGACCGGGTCGACGGAGGGCGTGGAGCCGACCGCGTCGACGCCGGGCCGGGCGCCGATCTCGTCTGGGGCGGCGACGGCAACGACCGGCTCTACGGCGCCGGCGGCGACGACCGGCTCCACGGCGGCATGCCGGGCGGGCGCGTGCTCGGCGGCCAGTCGTACTGGAACGAGCGCGACCTTCTCTGGGGCGGACGTGGAGACGACGTGGTCGACGGCGGCGTCGGGCCGGACACGCTGCGGGGCGAGACGGGCGCCGATCTGCTGCTCGCGCGCGACCGCTCTCGCGACGCCGTCCTCTGCGGGCCGGGGGTCGACCGCCTGCGCGCCGACCGCATCGACCGCCAGCACGGCTGCGAGCGCGTCTCCCGGCGGTAGCCTTGCCGTGTGTTCACCGGAATCGTGCGCGAGCGCGGTCGCGTCGCGTCGCTCGAAGGCGGCGCCGGCGGCCTTCGACTCGTCGTCGAGGCGCCGCGGACGGCTGCGTCCGTCGCGCTCGGCGACTCGGTCGCGGTCAACGGCTGCTGCCTCACGGCTGTCGCCGTCGCGGACGGCAGCATCGGCTTCGACGCCGTACCGGAATCGCTCCGCCGCACGTCGCTCGGCCGGCTCGAAGCAGGCGCCGAGGTCAACGTCGAGGCTGCTCTGCGGGCGGGTGAGCCGCTCGGCGGGCACTACGTGCAGGGTCACGTCGACGGGGTCGGGCACGTACTCGCGGTCGAGCCCGAGGGAGAGGGGCGGCGGATCCGGATCGAGGCCTCGCCGGACGTGCTCCGCTACTGCGTCGAGAAGGGCTCGATCGCGGTCGAGGGCGTCTCGCTCACGATCGCGGCGCTCGAGGACGGGGCGTTCCAGATCGCGCTCGTCCCGCACACCCTCGAGGAGACGACGCTCGGGGCGCTCGAGCCCGGCGACGAGGTGAACCTCGAGGCCGACGTGCTCGCGAAGTACGTCGAGCGGCTCCTGCAGCGGTGAGGCTCGAGCCGCTCTACCGGCTCGCCTTCCGGTATCCCGAGGCGTTCCGCGCGGGCCCCGAGCAGCTGCTGCTCGCCGAAGGCCGCGCGGACGGTCGCGTCGCGGGCCGGTTCCGGGGCGCCAACCGCGCGAGCCGGCGCTCCGACGGAAGCTTCGCTCCGAGCCTCCATGGCGCGATCGAGACCGACGACGGGGCGACGATCCTCCTGCACGTCACCGGATACGGGCGTCCGGACGCCCGTCCGCGCGGACGGGTGGTCGGCGCGCTCACGCACGCGACCGACGACGAGCGGTACGCCTGGCTCGACGGAGCGGTCTGTGCGGTCGCGGGCGAGGTCCGCGGTGGTCGTGAGATCGTGCTCGACGTGGCGGAGCTGGTCTGGGAGCCGCTCCCGGATACGATTGACGCATGAGCGAGTCGACGGTGACGACCCCGTTCGGGACGATCGAGGAGGCGATCGAGGACATCCGCCAGGGCAAGTTCGTGGTCGTCGTCGACGACGAGAACCGCGAGAACGAGGGTGACCTCACGATCGCGGCGCAGTTCGCGACGCCCGAGGCGATCAACTTCATGGCCACCCACGCGCGCGGCCTGATCTGCCTCTGCCTGACCGAGGAGCGTTGCGACGAGCTCGAGCTGCGGCCGATGACCGACCGCAACGAGACGCCGTTCGAGACCGCGTTCACGGTCGCGATCGAGGCGCGCGAGGGCGTGACGACGGGCATCTCCGCGCACGACCGCTCGCGCACGATCCAGGTCGCGATCGACCCGAGCAAGGGGCCGCACGACCTCGTCCAGCCGGGCCACGTGTTCCCGCTGCGCGCCCGCCCGGGCGGCGTCCTCCAGCGCACGGGGCAGACCGAGGCCGCGGTCGACCTCGCGCGCCTCGCCGGGCTGATCCCGGCGGGCGTCGTCTGCGAGGTCATGAACGAGGACGGGACGATGGCCCGCGTGCGGGATCTGGTCCCCTACTGCGAGCGGCACGGGCTCAGGGTGATCACGGTCGCCGACCTGATCGAGTACCGCCGCCGGACGGAGAAGCTCGTCGAGCGGATCACGTCCGTGCGTCTTCCGACCGCATACGGTGAGTTCACGGCGATCGCCTTCCGGGAGAAGCTCAGCGGCAAGCACCACCTCGCGCTCGTCCGCGGGGAGGTCGAAGGAGCGGAGAGCGTCCTCGTCCGCGTCCACTCGGAATGCCTGACCGGGGACGTCTTCCACTCGATCCGCTGCGACTGCGGCGAGCAGCTCGAGCAGGCGCTGCGGCAGATCGCGGCCGAGGAGTCCGGTGTCCTGCTCTACATGGCGCAGGAAGGTCGCGGGATCGGCCTCCTGAACAAGCTGAAGGCGTACGAGCTGCAGGAGTCCGGCCTGGACACCGTCGAGGCCAACCTCGCGCTCGGCTTCCCGGCCGACGCCCGGGACTGGGGGATCGGGAACCAGATCCTCGCCGACCTGGGACTGACGACGATCCGCATCCTCACGAACAACCCGAAGAAGCTGACCGGGCTCGAGGGCTACGGGCTCAGCGTCGTCGAGCAGGTGCCGATCGAGACGGCGCCGAACGCCGAGAACGTGCGGTATCTCGCGGCGAAGCGGGACAAGCTGGGGCACCGGCTCCACCACCAGGACCTGCGCTTCGGGCCGGAGCTCGAGCCCGAGGGCGACGAGGCGTGAACGATCGCGCCCCAGAGGTCTCGGAGGAAGAGCCGCCGGCGGAGGAGGAGGCGGCGGAGCAGCACGAGCGCGAGCACGCGCCCGGCGAGCTGGAGCTGGAGGTTCCTGACGGTGTCACCCTCGTCGAGGGCAGCCCGCGCGGGGGGCGCCGGCCGGTTGGCATCGTCGTCAGCCGCTTCAACGGCGCTTTCACGGGGCGCCTGCTGGCCTGCGCACTCGAGGAGCTCGACCGGCTCGAGGTGCCACGCGACGCAATCACGGTGATGTCGGTGCCGGGCGCGTTCGAGCTGCCCCTGGCGGCGATGGCGCTCGCGAAGACGCGCCGCCACGCCTGCATCGTCGCGCTCGGGTGCGTCATCCGCGGCGAGACGCCGCACTTCGACTTCGTGGCGGGTGAGGCGGCTAGCGGTCTGCAGCTCGCCGCGCTCGAGACCGGCGTTCCCGTCTCGTTCGGCGTGCTCACGGTCGACACGCCCGAGCAGGCGGACGCGCGGATCGAGAAGGCCGCCGAGGCCGTGCGCAGCGCGCTCGAGATGGTGGACGCGTTCTCGCAGCTCCGCTCGAGCGCGGCGGCCGGATAGCGCTGACGGGCAGGCGGCTTCCGCTACACTCCGCAGCCGCCATGTCCAAGGTCTGCGCAGTCTGCGGCAAAGGCCCGTCCTTCGGGAACAGCCGCAGCCACTCGATGGTCGCCACGAAGCGGCGCTTCAACCCGAACCTCCAGCGGGTGCGGGTCATGCTCGCCGGCACGGCCAGGCGCGCCTACGTGTGCACGCGCTGCCTGAAGAGCGGCAAGGTCGAGAAGGCCCTCTAGTGCCCCTCCAGGCAATACACGCCTGCTTCTGGCCCGCGATCACGCGGCGCCAGGGACCACCCCCGCCCTTGCCAAGGCTTTAGAGCCTTGGCCGCGGGCGGGTGCGGCCCCTGGCTTGGTGCTCGCGACCCAGAAGCGGGGCAGCATTACCTGAAGGGGCACTAGCAACCGCATCCCCGCGCAGCGCGTCTATAGGGGACGTGGAGGCATCCCATTCGGTCGACTCGTCGCTCGGGCGCATCACGATCTCGAGCGAGGCGGTCGCCCAGATCGTCGGCCACACCGCCGCCGAGTGCTACGGCGTCGTCGGGATGGTCGCACGCGGCCGCGTCGGGAAGCTGCTCGCGCGTGACCGGTTGACGCAGGGGATCTCGGTCGGAGGCTCGGGCGACGGCCTCCAGATCGACCTGTACGTCGTCGTCGAGTATGGCCTCAACCTGGCCGAGGTCGCCGCGACCGTCCGCTCGCGCGTGGCCTACGAGGTGGGCCGGCTCACCGGTCTGCGCGTCGCCGCGGTCGAGGTGCACATCGAGGACGTCAGGCGGAGCGCGTGAGCGACCTCGGGGCCGTCCGGGAGCTCGCCCGCGGCGCGCTCGCAGCGCTCGAGGCCAATCGCCGGCGCATCGACGACCTCAACGTCTACCCGGTGCCGGACGGCGACACGGGCACGAACCTCACCCTCACCGCCCGCGCCGTCGTCGAGTCGCTCGAGTCCTCCTCGGCCCCCGACCGGGCGGCGGTGGCGAAGGAGCTCACCCGGGCGGCGCTGATGGGCGCGCGCGGCAACTCCGGCGTGATCCTGTCTCAGATTGTCCGCGGCGCCGCCGAGGCGCTCGGCGGAACGGCCGAGATCGACGCCCGCGCGCTCGCCGCTGCGCTCAGAGGTGCGAGCGACGCCGCGTATCGGGCGGTGCGCCGGCCGGTGGAGGGAACCATGCTCACCGTCGTCCGCGAGCTGGCGGAGGAGGGGGAGCGGAGGGCCGAGGCGGGGCCCCCGACGGACGAGTTCCTCGCCGCCGTCCTTCGCCACGGCGAGGAGGCGCTCGCGCGGACGCCGGACCAGCTGGCGGTGCTGAGGGAGGCGGGCGTGGTGGACGCCGGCGGCGCCGGCCTCGTCGAGATCGTGCGTGGGATCGCGGCCGCGATCACCGGCGAGCCCCTGCCGGAGGCGGCCGTGCACGAGGAGCTGGGCGTGGAGGCGATCCATCAGGAGCTCTCGAGGTTCCGGTACTGCACCGTCTTCGTGGTCGAGGGCGAGGGACTCGACGCGGGCGCGCTCGAGGACGAGCTCGAGCGGATCGGCGACTCGCTGCTCGTCGTCGGGGACGCGACCGCGCTCAAGGTGCACGTGCACACCGACGAGCCCGGCGCGGCGCTCGGCTTCGGCACGGCTCGCGGCGTGGTCGAGCAGGTCGAGATCGCCAACATGCACCGCCAGACGGAGCAGCGGGAGGAGCGCATCACCGCCGCGCTCGGCGCGGTCGAGCAGAAGACGTGCGAGGCGGTCGCCGTCGTCGCGGGCGACGGAAACCGGCGCCTGTTCGAGAGCCTCGGCGCCGGGCGCGTGATCGAGGGCGGCCAGACGATGAATCCCTCGACGCAGGAGATCCACGACGCGATCGAGGGGGCGGCCGCCGCCGAGGTGATCGTCCTGCCGAACAACTCGAACGTGATCCTGAGCGCAGAGCAGGCGGCACGGCTCGCGTCCAAGCCCGTCCGCGTGATCCGCACGGACTCGATCCAGGCCGGGCTCGCGGCGATGGTCGTCTACGACGGCGACCGCTCGGCCGAGGCGAACGTCGCCGTCATGCACGAGGCGCTCGGGGCCGTCGTCACCGGCGCCGTCACGATCGCCTCGCGCGACGCCGAGCTGAACGGTCTCTCCGTCCGCGAAGGGGCGTACCTGGGCCTGGTCGAGGGCGACGCGGTCGCGTCCGGCTCGAGCTTCGACGACGTCGCCCGTGCCGTCGTCGTGCGCCTCCTGGCCGAGCCGCGCGACGTGCTCACGCTCCTGACCGGCCAGGACGTGCCCGAGCTCGCGGGCCTGTGCAGGTTCCTGGCGGAGCGTCATCCCGACCTCGAGCTCGAGGTCCAGGAGGGAGGCCAGCCGCACTACCCGCTGCTCCTTTCGGCCGAATAGGCGGTTACAGTGAGTTCGTGACTGCGGCGATCCGCATCGTCCTCGTCGAGGACAACGAGGTCTTCCGGGAAGCGCTCGAGC
Organism: Gaiellaceae bacterium; assembly: GCA_050697975.1. GTDB lineage: Bacteria > Actinomycetota > Thermoleophilia > Gaiellales > Gaiellaceae > JBOHAW01. Next base: position 3,379 of record JBOHAW010000151.1, on the reverse strand, counting down.
TCCTGTTCGGCCTGCAGCCGGACCTCGAGGTGGTGGCTTCCGTCGCCGACGGTGCCGCCGCGGTCCCGGCCGTCCGCGAGCACGAGCCCGACGTGGTGCTGATGGACTATCGACTGCCCGGCCTCGACGGCGTGCAGGCGACCGCGGCCGTGCGCGAGGCGGCTCCCGGCGTCGCGGTCGTCTGCCTCACGGCGTCGATCGCCCCCGGCGAGTTCGACGCGCTGATCGCGGCCGGGGCCGTCGCGTGCCTCTCGAAGGACGAGGAGCTGGATCAGATCGTTGCCGCGATCCGCCGCGCCGCCGGCCGCCTCGCGCCCACCGGTTAGGTGCCCCCTCCGTGGAGCTGACGAGCGAGAACACGGCGGTCGTCCTCGACTCGACCGCCGATTTCCCCGAGGCGGCCGAGCGCTTTGCGAACTGGCGCATCGTCCCGCTCTACGTCCGCTTCGGTGACGAGAGCCTGCGCGACTACGTCGACCTGAAGCCGTCCGAGTTCTATGCCCGGCTGCGCGACGTGGAGGAGCTTCCGACGACGTCCCAGCCCACTCCGGGAGACTTCCTTGCCGCCTACGAGCAGCTCGAGGGCTACGAGCGCATCGTCTCCCTGCACCTCTCGAGCAAGCTCTCGGGCACGTTCGAGAGCGCGCGGACGGCTGCGGCCGAGCTCGGCGATCGCGTGCGGCTGTACGACACCGAGAGCGCATCCGCCGCCGTCGCCATCCTCGGTCTCGCGGTGCAGCGGCGCCTCGAGCGCGGCACGAGCGACGGCGAGATCGACGCGCTCGTCGAGCGGTTCAAGCGGGAGGCGGGCCTCCTCTTCACGGTCGACACGTTCGAGTTTCTCGTCAAGGGCGGCCGCGTCGGCAAGGCCCGCGCCTGGGCGGGTCAGCTCCTGAACATCAAGCCGATCCTGACCATCCGCGACGGGGAGGTGCTGCCGCTCAAGCGCGTGCGCGGGAATCAGAAGGCCTTCGCCGAGTTCGTCCGGGAGTTCACGAGTGCGACGCGCGACGAGCCCGGGCTGCGCGTCGGCATCGCGCACGCGGACGCGCCCGAGCGCGCGAAGGCGCTGACCGACATGGTCGCCGGGGAGCGCCCGCGGGCGGAGATCGAGGTCGTCACGTCGCTCGGCTCGGTCGTGGGGACCCATGCCGGCCCCGGCACGGTCGGCTTCTTCTGGTTCCACGACCCCTAGCGCGCGTGACCGCGTTGTCCGCGGGCGGTCCTATACTCGGACCGCGCTGGCCGTGATGGCGACACCGACCCGTCTCCCTACGGGGTTTGCGAGCCTGGACCCGATCCGGGAGTGGCCTCCGCCGCGCACGCGACCGAGGCCGGAGGTGCTCGAGAGGCCGCTCGATACCCTGCCGGGGGTCGGCCCGACGATCAGGCGCCGCCTCGTCTCACTCGGCCTGACGACGATCGGCGACCTGCTCGCCCATCGCCCGCGACGCTACGAGTCCGCCGTGCCGGAACGTCGCATCGCCGACCTCTTCGGCGAGGAGGAGGTCGCGATCGCGGGCGTCGTCCGCAGCGTCCGCACGCGGCGGCCGCGCCGGCAGCTGACGATCCTGACGGCCCGCATCGCCGACGGGAGCGGCGAGATCGACGCCGTCTGGTTCAACCAGGCGTGGCTCGCGGACAAGCTGCGGCCCGGCACGCAGGTGCGCCTGCGCGGCTCGCTTCGGCGGCGCGAGTTCTCCGTTCGGTCATACGACCTCGACGAGGTGTCGGCCACCGCGGACTTCGCTCCGGTCTACCCGGCGAGCGAAGAGCTGCAGCCGAAGAAGCTCCGCGAGCTCGTCACCGCCGCGCTGCCGTACGCGCGCGACCTGCCCGATCCGCTTCCGGCCGGCCTCCGGGCCCGCGCCGGGCTTCCGCTCCGTGCCGACGCCCTGCACGCGCTACACCGCCCGCGCGCACTCGAGGAGGCAGAGCTGGGGCGCCGGCGCCTGGCCTTCGACGAGCTGCTGGTGCTCCAGCTCGGGATCGCGCGGCTCGGCCGCGAGCGGGAGCGCACGATCGCGCCGGCGCTCGGCCCGCCCGGCGAGCTCGTGGGGCGCTACCGCGACGTGCTGCCGTTCGCGCTCACGCCCGAGCAGGAAGGGGCGATCGCGGAGCTGGACGCCGACCTCGGCCGGACGGTTCCAATGCAGCGGCTGCTCCAGGGCGACGTCGGCTCCGGCAAGACGGTCGTGGCTCTCTACGCGCTCCTCCGCGCGGTCGAGGCGGGCCGCCAGGGCGCATTGATGGCGCCGACCGAGACGCTGGCCGAGCAGCACTTCCTCACGATCGAGGGGATCTGCATGGAGCTCGGTGTCAGCTGCGCACTCGTGACCGGCTCGGTCAAGTCGAAGATCGGCGGCCAGGCAGACGTCGTTGTCGGCACGCACGCGCTGATCCAGAAGGGCTTCGAGTTTCGCGACCTCGCCGTGGCCGTCGTGGACGAGCAGCACCGCTTCGGCGTCGAGCAGCGGTCGGCGCTCGTCGAGGGCCGCTCCCCGCACGTGCTCCACATGACCGCGACGCCGATCCCGCGGACGCTCGCGCTGACCGTCTACGGCGACCTCGCCGTCAGCGAGATCGCCAAGCCGCCGGCGAGCCGGAAGCCGGTCGTGACAGCGTGGGTGACCGACGAGCGCAGCTCCGAGGCCTACACGCGGCTGCGCGCCCACCTTGCGGAGGGCCGGCAGGCGTACGTCGTCTGCCCGCTGATCGAGGAGTCGGCGACCTCGACCGCACGGGCGGCCGAGGCGGAGGCCGAGCGGCTCCGGGCGGGCGAGCTGAACGGCTTTCGCGTCGGCTGCATGCACGGACGGCTGAAGCCGGCGGAGCGGCGGGACCTGATGGCGCGCTTCAAGGCCCGCGAGCTCGACGTCTTGGTCGCGACGACCGTGATCGAGGTCGGCGTCGACGTCCCGAATGCGACGATCATGATCGTGCAGGAGGCCGATCGCTTCGGGCTCGCGCAGCTGCACCAGCTGCGGGGCCGGGTCGGGCGCGGGGGAGAGCAGTCGTACTGCCTGCTCGTCTCCTCGGGCTCGAAGGAGGAGCTGACGGAGAGTGCGCGCGAGCGGCTCGAGGCAATGGTCGAGTCGACGGACGGGTTCGAGCTCGCCGAGAAGGATCTCGAGATCCGCGGCGGCGGCGCCCTCCTCGGCGCCCGCCAGTCGGGCCTCTCCGACCTCCGCTTCGCCCGGATCACGCACGATCGCGGGCTGCTGGAGCGGGCGCGCGATGCGGCGCAGGCGCTGCCGGCGGAGACGATGGCGGCCGAGGTCGACGCCCTGCTTGGCGACGCCGCTCACCTCGGCGAGTCCTAGCCCCGAAGCGCCGCCGCAGCCTTCGTTGAAACCGGGTTGGAGATCCGTCGCGAAAG
>JBOHAW010000150.1:0-15311 GCA_050697975.1 Gaiellaceae bacterium | reverse complement strand
GGGCCGTTCAGGCCGGCGCGGAGCCGCCCCTCCCAGTCCGGATACCGGCCCTTGCAGGTCGGGCAAGCCCGCAGGATGCTCCCGGCCCCGACGTCGAGCTCACCCCAGGCAGCGCGCGACAGCAGCCCGTCCGCCCGCGTGCGGCCGCAGAGCGAGCATCGGAGATGGAGCCGGGACACGTCCGCGCTGCGCCGTGCTACCAGGGCCCGATGAACGGGCCGTCGACGTCGGCGAGCAGCAGGACGACGACGATCACGATGCACGCGATCGAGAGCCCGAGCATGAAGGGCGCGACGCGGCGGTCGGCCGACTGCTCCGGCGGGAAGACGATCTGCCTTTCGCGCGCCATTCTCGCTCCTCTCTAGGTTCCCGGATCCGTGCTCGGTCCCGCCAGCGGCGGTTGACTCGGTCCCGGTCCCGGCGGGACGCCGCCCGGCAGGGGCATCCCACCTGCCGCGCGCAGCAGCGCCGCCTGGGCGCTGAGCTTCCGGTTCTCGAGCCAGACCCAGCCCACGATCGACGTGACCATGAGGATGATTCCGAGCACGGTCATGATGTAGGTGCCGGTCGAGCCACCGGGGCCGAACGTCCAGAACGCGCTGATCTCCTCACTCCACTCGTCGAACGGAAAGCTGTCGAACACCGGAGCCTCCTCTCTACCTGCCGACTCGTGCGCCCGACCGGTGGCCGTTCGTCACCTGGGAGAACGCATCGAGCAGGACGGCCGCCGACTCGACCTCCTCGCCGGACGGCAGCACGATCGTCTCCGGCACCCGCTCGAACTCGGGGAAGAAGTCCCGCTGGAACTCGGCGATGTCGAGCCCTTCGAGCTCGACCTCGGGCGGAACCCGGAGCAGGTTCGCCTTCAACAGCAGCCAGCTGACGACGTATCCGGGCAGGAAAGCGAGCGGGAGGAACGCCAGCATGCCCATCAGCTGCCCGCCGAACGACGTTTCGACGTTGTTGATCCCGGTCGGATAGCCGCCGGCGAAGATCCCGACCAGGAAGACGCCGTAGAAGCCGCAGACCCCGTGGACGGCCACCGCCCCCACTGCGTCGTCGATGCGCAGCTTGCGCTCGATCCAGGTGCCCGAGTAGACGGCGAGCATCCCGCCCGAGGTCGACAGCATGTATGCGAGCGAGGGGTGGTAGACGTCGGCGCCCGCGGAGACGGAGATCACGCCGGCGAGCCCGCCCGACAGCGTCCAGAACGGGTCGCCCTTGCTCGCGAACCAGCCTCCGGTGAACCCGCCGGCGAACCCGACCGTGATCACGAACGCGATCGAGCCGAGGGTCGTCGGAGAGAGGTAGATGTTCAGCCACCCGGGGAACGTCGTCGACTGGATCACCAGGCAGGCGGCGTAGAAGCCGTAGAAGCCGGTGAAGATCAGCATCAGCCCCATCAGGGTCAGGTGCGTGTTGTGGCCCCTGAAGGTGCGGGCCCTCCCCTCACGGTCGTACTTGCCGATGCGCGGGCCTAAGTTGAGCAGCACTCCGAGCGTGAAGGCGCCGGCGACGCCGTGCACGACCAGCGACGCGATCGTGTCGTGGAAGCCGAACCTCGTGACCAGCCAACCGCCGGAGCTCCACCCCCAGGCCGCGTCCATGATCCAGACGAGCGATCCGAGGACGGCGGTCAGGATCAGGTACGCGGAGAGACGGACCCGCTCGATCAGGGCTCCCGACATGATCGAGCCCGTCGTCCAGGAGAAGAGCAGGAACGCGAGGAAGAAGACGGCGCTGACGTGATCCTGCAGATTCGGCCCCATCGCGTCGCTCCACGGCGCCGTCGCGCCGCAGAAGCCGGGGAGCGCGTCGGGGCTGTTGTGACCGCTCTTCGGCCAGCCCTCCTCGAAGCAGCCGTAGACGTACCAGCCGAAGTAGTAGAACGTCGGCGTGACGACGGCGATGGTGAGGATGTTCTTCATCGCCGTGGACATGACGTTCTTGCGCCTGGTCGCGCCCGCCTCGTAGGCCATGAAGCCCACGTGGATCAGCCACATGACGACGACGGTGTAGAAGTAGAACTGCTCGGTGAGGATGGACGAATCCAGCGCGACCTTGTCCGGAAGCGGCGTTTCCTGCAGCGCCACGAACCAGTCCATCAGCAAAGCCTCCTAGGGAGAACGCCGCCGAGTTGCCGTCGCAAGGACGAACGGGCATGAACCTACGGGAACGGCCGCTGCGCCTCCCAGGTGCGTTCGTACCACCTTTTCGGCTTCGATGTGTTCAACCTGAACATAACCGGGGTTTCAGCCGCGAGTTTCCCGGACCTCCTCGACCACCCGTGTCCTCGCGTCCACGAGCACGACGGTCACGCGGTCGAACCTTCCCTCGGCGTCGAGGGTCGAGAGCGAGACCGCCCAGAACGGCCGGGACTGAAAGCCGCGGCGCACGAGTCGGACCTGAACGCGGTCCGGGCGAAAGGCGACCTCGCGCTTGGCGATCGCGATCGCCTCGTCCTTCGAGATCTCGTCGGCCGACGACGCGCAGCCGCGCGAGACCAGGACCGCGATCAGCAGCACCCCGAGCAGCAGCGCCAGCTTGCCGACCGGCCGGTCTCTAAGCCCGCGCCTGGTGCCAGCGTCGATAGACAGCGTAGACCCGCAGGATCAGGTAGCCGACGAAGTGCGTGAGGAAGACGAGCGAGAGCCACCACGCCCACCAGAGCCAGTTCTCGCGCAGGGCCCGTAGCTCGATCGCAGTCAGATAGAGCGCAAGCGCGAGCGCGAGGAGCACGGGAATCGGGACCCAGCCGAGGAGGAGGAACACGAGCATGCGCCTATCGTGGGCGATCGCGGCCCTCGGCGCAACCGGCCTCCCCGCCGTGCAGAATCGCTCCGGTGTCGGTTCAAGACGTCATTCTCACGATCACCCTGATGTTGGCGGCCGGGCTCGCCTGCCGGCTCGTGGCTGACCTGCTGCGGCTGCCGCACATGCTCTTGCTCCTCGGCGCCGGGGTCGTCCTCGGCCCGCGTGCGGCGGACGCGATCGACGTCCCGCTCGACTCCGATGGGCGCTCAACTGGTCCTGACGCTCGGCGTCTCGTTCATCCTCTTCTACGGCGGCCTCCAGCTCTCCGGCCGCGTGCTCGGCCAGGTCGCCGTCGGGGTGGGCCTCCTCGCGGTTCCGGGCGTCCTGGTGACGGCGGTCGTCACCGGGCTGGTCGCCCTTTGGTCTTCGACATCCCGCTCACGTCCGGACTGCTGATCGGGGCAGCGCTGGCGCCGACCGATCCGGCCATCCTGATCCCGCTGTTCGAACGACTGCGGCTGCGTCCCAAGGTCTCCCAGACGATCATCGCCGAGTCTGCGCTCAACGACCCGACGGGCGCGGGCTCACGCTCGCCCTTGCCGGCGTCGTCCTGAGCGGCAGCGCCTCGTTGACCGACCCGCTGGTCGAGTTCCTCGCCGACCTGGCCGTCTCGACGGCAATGGGCGTCGTGTTCGGGATCGGGCTCGCGGCCGCCGTGTCGAGCCACCGGGCCGGGATCTGGCGCGAGTCGGCCCCGATCGCGGTGATGGTCGTGGTCGCCGGGAGCTACTTCTCGAGCGACTCCGCCGGCGGGAGCGGCTACCTGGGAGCGTTCCTCGCCGGGTTGATCGTCGGCAACATGGGCCAGCTTCGCCTCGCGATGCACTCGCACCACGAGTCGGCGATGCGCGTCCTCACCTCGACGATCGCGGACGTGATGGTGATGTTCGTCTTTCTCACACTTGGCGCCAACCTGCCGTCGTGGGACCAGATCACCGACCATCTGGCGCCCGCCGCCGCCGTGCTCGCCGCGCTGATCCTCGTCGCCCGGCCGCTCGCCGTGCTCGCCTGCCTCGTGCCCGACCGGCGCGGCGCCTGGTTGCGTGAGGAGCTCGTCTTCCTGGCGTGGACGCGGGAGACGGGCGTCGTCCCGGCGGCCCTTGCCGGTCTGATCGTGAGCATGGGCGTGCCCGATGCGGAGCTCGTCGTGACCACGGTCGCCCTCGCGATCATGTTCACGCTCGCGCTCCAGTCGACGACGAAACGCTGGCTCGCCCGGCGGCTGCGCCTGCTCGAGACTCAGTTCCAGGGCTACGGCGAGCCCGAGGCGGCGTGGGTGACGCCTGCCTCGTAGCGCGCGAGGCGGAACGGATCTGTGTCAGTGCCCTTCCGGCGCTTCCCAGCCCTCGAGTACCGGCGGCCTCCAGTCCGCGCCGACCGTCTTCGAGCCGGCGACCCACGACCCCAGCTCGGGCTGCGGGAACTTCGCGTGCTTGTGCTTCAGCTGGATGCCGTAGGAGTTGCCCGACTGCAGGTGCTTGATCAGCACCTTCCGGGCGATCTCGTCCTCGCGGCCGGCGGGGATGGGGAAGTAGATCTTCAGGAACGAGTTCGAGTAGCGGTCGAAGACTGCCGGGGTCCCTTCCTCCGCGAGCAGCCCGACGTCCTCGAGCCAGTTGAGGTCCTCCCCCGGCGTCGCGGCGAGCAGGTCGACGTCCTCGACCAGCGACAGGTCCTCCTGGTAGGGGAAGCGCCGCCCCGCGAGCTCCTCGGCGTCGAGCTGGACCGTCTTCCGCGGCTCCGCCATCACTCGCCCTCGGCCGGGACGAGCTGCTCCGGCAGGTAGTCGACGGGGTACTCGAGATGCTTCTCGAGCAGGCGCTTGATCTCGGCGAGCGTGCGCTCCTCGCTGACACCGGGGATGTAGCTCGTCCCGGCGAGCGGCACCTTGGCCATCGCGGCGGCCTCGACCGTGAGCGCGCACAGGTCCTCCGGCTCCAGCGAGTGGACGTTCGTCTTGCCGCAGGCGCGGGCGAGCATCTGCACCTCGAGGGTGAGGGTGTGGAGGAAGTTGTAGACCCGCTCCGAAGCCTCTTCGACGACGAGGCGCTTGCGCAGCTCGGGATCCTGCGTCGTGATCCCGACCGGGCAGCGCCCGGTATGGCAGTGGTAGCAGTGGCCCGCAGGCACGCCGACCGTCCCCTCGTAGTCGGTGACTCCGGGGATCTCCTTGTTGCAGTTGAGCGCCATCAGCGCCGAGTGGCCGATCGCGACGGCCTTCGCGCCGAGCGCGAGGCACTTCGCGACGTCGCCGCCGTTCCGGATGCCTCCGGCCACGACAAGGTCGATCTCGTCCACCAGGCCGACGTCCTCCAGCGCACGCCGCGCCTCCGGAATCGCCGCCATCAGCGGGATGCCGGTCTCCTCGGTCGCGATGTGCGGGCCTGCGCCCGTGCCGCCCTCGGCGCCGTCGAGGTAGATGATGTCGGGCCCGCACTTGGCGGCCATCCGCACGTCGTCGTAGACGCGGGCGGCGCCGAGCTTGAGCTGGATCGGGATCTGGTAGTCGGTCGCCTCCCGGACCTCCTGGACCTTGAGCGAGAGGTCGTCCGGGCCGAGCCAGTCGGGGTGCCGGGCGGGCGAGCGCTGGTCGATTCCGACCGGCAGCGAGCGCATCTCGGCCACCTGCTCGGTCACCTTCTGGCCCATCAGGTGCCCGCCGAGGCCGACCTTGCAGCCCTGCCCGATGAAGAACTCGCAGGCGTCGGCAAGCATCAGGTGGTGCGGGTTGAACCCGTACCGGCTCTGGATGCACTGGTAGTACCACTTGGTCGAGTGGTGCCGCTCGGGCGGGATCATCCCGCCCTCCCCCGAGCACGTGGCCGTGCCGGCCATCGAGGCGCCCTTGGCGAGCGCCATCTTCGCCTCGAGCGAGAGCGCGCCGAAGCTCATGCCGGTGATGTAGATCGGGATGTCGAGCTCGAGCGGCTTCTTCGCGAAGCGCGCGCCGAGCACCGTCTTCGTCTCGCACTTCTCGCGGTAGCCCTCGATCACGAACCGGGTCAGCGTGCCCGGCAGGAACATGAGCTCGTCCCAGTGCGGGATCTTCTTGAACATCGAGAACCCACGCATCCGGTAGCGTCCGAGCTCGGCCTTCATGTGGATGTCGTTGATGACGTCGGGCGTGAAGATCCGGCTCTGCCCGAGGACGTTGCGGGAAGTCGGTGCGGTCTCGTCCGCCACTAGAGGACCAGCTTTCGCTCGGAGGGCTCGAGGTTGTCGTAGTTGTAGAGCTTCCGGCCGCAGACGAACTTCTGGAACTCGGGCGGCGATCCGAGCCCGTAGATCCGGAACTTGCGCTCGACGAACTCGGTGTCGGCCTCGTTCCACTCCCCGGGCACGCAGTCCACGCCGAGCGACTTGACCTTGCCGGCGACGTAGATGGCGCCGTCGTACATCGAGTCGCCGAGCCCCGGGCCGACGTCGCCGCAGAGGATCTGGCGCCCGCGCTGCATCATGAAGCCGGTCATCGAGCCTGCTCGGCCGAGCGAGATGATCGTGCCGCCCTTCTGGTCGATCCCGCTGCGGGCGCCGACCTGGCCCTTGACGACGACGTCCCCGCCGCGCAGCGCGGCGCCGGTCAGCGAGCCGGCATTGCCCTCGATCACGACGACGCCGGACATCATGTTCTCGCAGGCCGACCAGCCGACCCGGCCGGCGACGACGACCTCCGGGCCGTCGATCAGCCCGCACCCGAAGTAGCCGAGGCTGCCCTCGAAGCGGATCCGGCAGCGGGTGAGGATGCCCACGCCGATCGAGTGCCGGGCGCCCGGGTTGCGGACGGCGACGTCGGTGACGCCCTGCTCGTAGAGCAGCCAGCGCAGCTCGAGGTTGATCTGGCGCGTCGTCAGCTCGGCCGCGTCGAAGACGGCGCGCGGGCCGTCGATCTCCGAGATCCGCGGAACGGCTGCGTCCGGCTCGGCCAGGCCACGCGCGTCGTACGTGATCCGCCGCTCGCCTAGAGCTCTCGACGTTGCCACACGAGCACCTCCCCCTCGTAGGGATCCCACGTCTCGATCTCGCGGCCGATCACGGCGCGGATCGCGATCTCCTCGGAGGCGAGCGCGACCACGTCGTCCGACTCGTACAGGACGAGCGGCTTCGCCGCCATGTCGTCCTTCGCCACGCCGAGGGCGTCGCCGGTGACGCAGATGTACGTGAAGACGCCGTCCAGCTCCTCGAGGCTCGACCGCATCGCCTCCTCCAGCGACGCGCCGCCGGTCATCTTCTCGGCGAGGTACACGGCGATGATCTCGGAGTCGCACTCGGACTGGAAGCGGTGGCCGGAGCGCTCGAGGCGCCGCTTCCACTGGAAGTAGTTCGTCAGCTGTCCGTTGTGGACGACCGCGACGTCGGAGAACGGATACGCCCAGTACGGGTGGGCGCCCGAGATGTCGACGTCCGACTCGGTCGCCATCCGCACGTGGCCGATCGCGTGGGTGCCCGCGAACTCACCGAGTGAGTACTGCTCGGCGACCGACTCGGCGTCGCCGAGGTCCTTGACGATCTCGAGCGAGTGCCCGAGCGAGAGCACCTCGCAGTCCGCGACGTCCTCGACGTAGTCGGCGAGCGCCTTCAGCTCGCCGTCGTACTCGAGCGTGACGCGGTACGCGTACTCTGTTTCCTGCTCGATCGTCGCCACCCGAGCGCCGAGATTCCGCAGCCGTGTCTGCACCTCGCCCTGGTGGCGGCGCAGACGGTCGGCGAAGTCGAAGTCGCGCGCGTCGTTCGCGTCCGCGAGCGTGTAGCGCATCACGATGTGGTCGTTCGCCGGGCCGTAGAGCGCGTAGCCGGTCGAGTCGGGGCCGCGGTGCTTCATCGACTGGAGCATGCGCGTCATGTCGCGCCCGATCGGGTGGGGCCGCGCTCCGTCGCGATAGATGATTCCGGCGATTCCGCACATGGCTCAGGGCAGCACGTCGAGGTAGCGCTCGCGCTCCCAGTCGGTCACGGCCGCGAGGAAGCGCTCCCACTCGTCGCGCTTGTAGTGCATGTAGACATCGTAGAGACGGCCGGGCAGGGCGCTGCGGACGACGTCGTCCTCCGCGAGCGCCGCCAGCGCCTCGCCGAGATGGTCGGGGACGCGCGGGATCTCGGTACCTTCGGCGAGCACGTCGTAGACGTTCCGCTGCTGCGGCGGGCCCGGATCGAGGTTGCGCTTGACGCCGTCCAGTCCGCAGCGGAGGAGTGCGGCCTGCGTCAGATACGGATTACAGGCTGAGTCGACGGCGCGGAACTCGAAGCGGCCTCCACTCGCCACGCGGACGAGCGTCGTGCGGTTCTGCCAGCCGTAGTCCTTGTAGATCGGCGCCCAGAAGCCGAAGTCCCAGAAACGCTTGTACGAGTTGACCGTCGAGGCCGTGATGCCGCACAGCCCGCGGTAGTGGTCGAGGATGCCGCCCATGAACTGGAGGCCGAGCTTCGAGAGCTTGGCCGGCCCGTCGGCGTCGTAGAAGACGTTCGTGCCCTCCTCGTCGACGAGCGTGAAGTGGTGGTGGGCGCCGTTCGCCGAGACGCCCGTGAACGGCTTCGGCATGAAGGTCGCGAGCACCCCGTGCTTGCGCGCGACCGCTGCGCAGATCTGGCGGTACGTCGAGAGGTTGTCGGCCGTCCGTAGCGCGCGGTCGAACAGGAAGTTGAGCTCGAGCTGCCCCGGGGAGTCCTCGTGGTCGCCGTACGTGGGGGAGATGCCGAGGCGCTCGCCGTAGTCGATCACGTCGAGGATGATGTCCCGCAGCTCCTCGAACTGGCTGATGTGGTAGCACCACGGCTTCGTGAGCCCCTGCGCGTCGTTCGGGTCGTCCGTCTTGCGCATCCACATCATCTCCGGCTCGATCCCGCACAGGAACGTGTAGCCGAGCTCCTGCTCGACCTCGTTGACGATGCGCTTCAGGTTCTGGCGCGGGTCGGCCTCGAGCAGGCCGCCGGTCTCGGTGTCGTAGCAGTCGCAGAAGACGCGCGCGACGCGCGGGTCCCACGGCAGCTGCGCGAACGTGTCCAGGTCGGCGATCGCCGCCAGCTCGGACTCCTCGGGCCCGAAGCCGATGTAGCGGTCGCTGCGGTCGACGAACAGGTCGGCCGTCGCGCCGTACACGAGCTGGTAGCCGTCCTCCGCCACCTTCTCCCACTGCGTGGCCGAGACGCCCTTCCCGTTGACGTGGCCCGAGATCGAGACCTGCTGGAAGAAGATGTACTTGATCCCCCGCTCGTTGATGAGCTTGCGGATCTCCTGGATCTGCTGCCGGCGGCCGGGGTCGGCGCGGGCCTCCTGGAGCGTGGAGAAGGGATCGGGAATCGGGCCCTTCGAAAGCACGGTCTGCACCTGGGTCGGGCTTGACTCGATGACACCCATCTGCTCGCTCCTTTGCCTTCGGCCTCGCCGTCAAGCCTAAGCGGCCGACCGGCGCAAAGCTAGAAAGTCTGTGCTACGGCAAGGCCGTCTGGAGCGGGAGCTTGAGGCGCATGCGCGTGCCGCCGCCCTCGGCGGCCTCGGCCGTGATCGTGCCGCCGTGGGCCTCGGCCACCTGTCTGACGATCGCGAGTCCGAGTCCGGATCCAGGCATGCCGCGTGCCGACGGCGCGCGGTAGAAGCGCTCGAAGATGAAGGGCGCGTCCTCCTCGTCGATGCCGGGACCGTGGTCGCGCACGATCACCTCGCCGTCGCGGACGACGACGTCGACCTCGCCACCCGGCGGGCTCCACTTGGCCGCGTTGTCGAGCAGATTCGACACGGCGCGCTCGATCGTCGAGGGAACCCCGCGCACGAGGGACTGCTCGAGCTCCGGGCGGAACGACACCCCTGGCCGGTTTCTCGTCGCTCGCTCGATCGCCTCGGCCGCGACGAGGTCGAGACGCACGTCCCCCGGCTCGGCCGGCTCCTGGTCGCCGCGCGCGAGCTCGGCGAGCTCGGCCACGAGCGCGGTCATCTCCGTCAGCTGCTCCGTGACGTCGCGCAGGAGAGCCTCGCGCTCACCCGGAGGCAGCGCCTCGTCCCGCGCGAGCACCTCGATGTTCGTCCGCAGGCTCGTGAGGGGCGTGCGCAGCTCGTGCGAGGCGTCCGAGACGAGCTGGCGCTGCGACTGGGCCGAGTCCTCGAGCGCGGCCAGCATCGTGTTGAAGGTCGAGGCGAGACGGGACAGCTCGTCGCGGCCCCGCGCGTCGATACGCCGCGACAGGTCTCGCGTGTCGGTCACCTCTTCGGCTGTGCGCGTCAGGCTCCTCACCGGTGCGAGCGCCGCCCGCGCGACGACGAGTCCCAGGGCGGTAGCGAGGAGAACACCGCCGAGCGCGACGACGAAGAGCCAGTAACGGATGCGCTCCAGCGCGCTGTCGACCTCGTCGAGCGGGCGCGCGATCTGAAGCGCGAAACCCTCCTCGAGTGGCACCGTGAGGACACGGACGTGCGTGCCCGCCACGCTGGCATCCCGGAAGAACTCGTCGGTCCGTCCGGCGGCCGCGGAGAGGTCGCGCTGGGTCACGGGCAGCTCGACCGTGCGGCCGGAAGGACGGATCGTCTGCCCCGTCTCGGTCACGAGCTGGACGTAGCCGGAGGCTCCACCCAGGGGCTCCGGTGGAAGGGAGAGCAAGGGTCGGCCGGTCCTGAAGTCCTCGAGCACCCTTACGTGCGGAATCGTCCCTGCCCGCGAGCGAAGCGCCTCGTCGACCTCGCCGCGCAGCTCGCCGCGCACGACGACGTAGATGATCGCCGAGGCCGCGGCGACCGCCACCGCCACGGCGACCGCCGCCGCAAGGATCAACCGCGTTCGGAACGTCATCGCTCGCGCAGGGCGTAGCCGACGCCGCGGATCGTCTGGATGAGCCTCGGCCCGCCGCCCTGCTCCGTCTTGCGCCGCAGGTAGCCGATGTAGACGTCGAGCGAGTTCGAGCCGAAGCCGAAGTCGTAGCCCCAGACGCGCTCGAAGATCACCGAGCGCGTCAGCACCTGGCGCGGGTTGATCATGAAGAGCTCGAGGAGTGCGAACTCGGTCCGCGTCAGCTCGATCGGCTCGCCGCCGCGGCGCACCTCACGGGTCGCCGGGTCGAGCACGAGATCGGCGAAGCGCAATACCGTGCCCGCCCCCGGCGTAAGCCGGCGGAGGAGGGCACGCACGCGCGCCAGCAGCTCCTCAAGCGCGAACGGCTTCACGACGTAGTCGTCCGCGCCGGCGTCGAGGCCGGCGACGCGATCGGCGACTTCGTCCCGCGCGGTCAGCATCAGCACCGGCAGCCGGTTCCCGCCGCTCCGGAGCCGGCGGCAGACCTCGAGGCCGTCGACATGCGGCATCAGCACGTCGAGGACGACCGCGTCGGGCTCGACGCCGTCCGACTCGAGCCGCGACAGCGCCTCCGCGCCGTCCCGGGCGAGCTCGACGTCGTATCCCTCGAGCTGGAGGGCACGGCGAAGCGACTCCCGCACGGCCGCGTCGTCGTCGACTACAAGGATCCGCATGCCTCCATTGTGCGCGTCGAGCCTGAGAGGACGGTAAGAGATGAGGCCGCGTTCTTAGGAAGTTCTTCCGCCCTTTTTAGCCGTGTCTTAGAGGCAGCCGGTCTGATGACTGCGTCCGACACCCCAAGTGGAAGGAGAGACCCGATGAACAGAAGTCTCAAGCGCAAGATCGCGGCCGGGGCCGGCGCGACCCTCGCCGCCGCCGGCGGCGGCGTCGCGATCGCAGCGACACAGGCCGGCTCGCCCAGCGAGGAGAGCGAGGCAGTCCTGAACGACGCGGCGGAACAGCTGGGCATCCAGCCGAGCAGGCTGAGCGACGCGCTCGAGAAGGCTCTCGCCAATCGCGTCGACGCCGCAGTCGCGGCCGGGGAGCTCACGAGGGCGCAGGGGGACGCGATCAAGGCGCGGCTCCAGTCGGGTGAGCTCCCGCTCTTCGGGGGACGGCACGGCGGGTTCGGCCACCTCGGCCATCTCCGCGGCTTCGGCCACCTCGACGACGCCGCAGCCCATCTCGGGCTGACGGTGGCCGAGCTGCGGACGGAGCTCGAGGCGGGCAAGACCCTGGCCCAGTCCGCGCGCGACCACGGCAAGTCGGTGGACGGCCTCGTCCAGGCGCTCGTCGACGCGGAGAGGAAGGAAGTCGACGCCGCCGTGGCCGCAGGACGGCTGACGGACGCGCAGAGGCAGTCGATTCTCTCCAACCTCGAGCAGCGGATCGGCGACCTCGTCAACGGCCGCGGCTTCCGCGGCCTCCCCGGCGGCCGCGGCCTTGGCCCATCTCCGGGCGGTGAGGCGGAATTCCCCGCTCCGGCGGCGTAGCTCGTTCCCGTCGGCGGAGGGGTATCGTCCGGGAGGTGCGAGCGGCATGAAAGTCGGCGTGATCGGCGCCGGGAAGGTGGGAGGCGGCCTGGCACGGCTGTGGGACCGTGCGGGCCACGAGGTGCGCGTCAGCACGCGCGATACGGTCGCCGAGACGGCTTCGTTCGCCGAGGTCGTCGTCCTTGCGGTCCCGGACACGGCTGTCGCGGAGGTTCTGTCCGCCGCGGGCCCGCTCGACGGCAAGGTGCTGGTCGACGCGACGAACGCGTTCAGCGGCGCGTCGACCGCGGCCGACGTCGCGCGTCTGGTCCCCGGTGCGCGCGTCGTGAAGGCGTTCAACACGCTGTTCGCGCCGCTCTACGACCAGATTTCGGCCGCAGACCGTCCGCCCTCACTCGTCTACTGCGGTGACGACGCCGGCGCCAAGGAGACGGTCGCACAGCTCATCCGGGACATCGGCCTGGAGCCCGTGGACGCGGGTGGGCTCGACGTCGCCGGCCACCTGGAGTCGTTCGCGCTCCTGATCATCGGGATCGCATACCGACAGGGGCGTGGCCCGTTCGTCTACCGCTTCGAGGCGCCGTAACCCTGCCTCACAGGCTCGCTTCGTACTCCATCACGAGCTTCCTAGGTGCGGTGAGGAGCCACGCCTCGATCAGCAGCTCGCGCAGCTCCTCCGGATCGACCCTGGCGAGGCGCACGAGAACCATCGGGTAGTTGAGGTAGTGGTCGGTGACGAAGAAGGTCTCGGGGTCCGAGTGGGTCAGCGCGAGCCGCTCCTCGAAGTCGACCTTGACGACCAGCGTGTCGCCGCCGTCGCGCAGCCAGGCGATGAGCTTGCCCCGCACCTTCAGCGCCGGTGAGCCGTACGAGGTGCTCACCTCGGTCCCGGGCAGGGCGAGGGTCAGCCGGCACACCTCGTCCCACGTGATCACCCGGCGCAGGATGCCAGCACATCAGGCGACGAGCACTCCGAAGCGCTGGTCGTCGCGGAGCGAGTCGAGGTCGGTGTCCGTCTTGGCGTTCTCGCGCAGGGGCGCCGCCGCGTCGAGCGCGGCGCGCAGGTGGGCGAGCGCGTCCTCCTTGCGGCCGAGCAGCGCCTCGCAGCAGGCGAGGTTGAACAGCGCGAGCCCGTTGCCCAGGTACTGCTCCAGCACGCCGAGGCACTCCGCCGCCGCGCGGTCGTAGTCCCCGGCCTCGTGGAGCGGGAAGAAGTCCGCGAGCGCCTCGCCCGGCGTCGGGCGGTACGGCTGCCCCGGCCTGCCGCCGATGCCGAGGAGCGTCGTGCCCGGATCCCTGGCCACGGCCGACCGCCTCGCCTCGGGGACGGGCACGTGTACGACCGTCCCTCCCGGCGCGTCGATCTCCTCGCCGTCGACGGTGAAGACCGCGTGCCCGGAGAGCACGAGCCACACCTTCTCGTGACGGTCCGCGGTGTAGCCGACCTCGTCGTGCTCGCGAAGCAGCTCCTCGCCCTCGACGGCGCGGGTCGCGTTGATGTTGAACGACTGGACGCCGAGGTCTCGACGAAGGCGAACGTTGCGGCGGTCGCCTTCTGCGGCCGCGAACGCGGCCTCGAGCGACAGCGTGCTGAATGTCGTCGTTGCCATGTGATTCCTCCTAGCGAGCGCGATCACGTCGACCGCTTCCTGGACGAGATCCGCGAGGAGCTTCCGACGACTCTCGACCACGCGGTCGAGGGGATCGTCGAACGGCTCAACGGCATCAACTGGCGCATCCGGCGGATGCTCGACGGCACCCTCGAGCAGTACGGACTGATTCACGGCGACTTCAAGGTGATGAGCGCGCTGCGTTGGGCCGGCAAGCCGTATCAGCGCTCGGCCGGCGACCTCGCGCGCATCGCCGACCTGTCGACCGGCGCGATGACCAACCGCCTCGACCAGCTCGAGCAGGCCGGGATCGTCCGGCGCCTGCGCGACCCCGACGACCGCCGCGGCGTGATCGTCGAGCTGACCGACGCCGGGCGCCGGCTGCACGACGAGGCGATCAGCGTTCAGGCCGAGAAGGAGGCGCTCATCGCGGCGGCGCTCACCGAGCGCGAGAAAGAGCAGCTGAACGCGCTCCTGCGGCGCGTGATGCTCGCGCTCGAGGAGCGCTACCCGAAGTAGCCGGGGCTGCTACCTGAACCTGAACAGGGCGGTGATCTGAGCCCCGCCGTAGCCGGGCACGGTCGACGCGAACTCGAGGACGAGCTGCCGGCAGGAGCCCGCCCAGCTCCTGGCCGTCTTCCACACGTACGTGTACTGGTTCGTCCCCGGGTCGTACCTGAGGCCGGCCGGGGTGGAGACCGTCGACTCGAGAGCGTCGATCGGGCCGGAGAGCGTCCCGCAGTCGATCTGCTGCGACTTCGGGTAGCCGGCCTCAAAGATGCCCAATCCGAAGTCGCCGCCGAGGCCGAAGACAACCGGCACGCCCGCGCCGGCGTTGGCCGTGTTCACCGTCGGCGGCGGATCGACGGGACCGCCGAGGCTGCTGAAGACGGCGTAGGAGCGGGTGGCCGTGGCGACGTTTCCGGCAATGTCGGTCGCCGTGACCGTAAACGCATGTCCGCCCAGCACCGAGGTCTCAATCGCCGCGCCGCTCGCGGCCGGCCCTGCGCACGAGGCGAGTCCGGATCCGCCCGCGTCCTGGCACGAATAGTTCGCAAGGACGGTCTGGTTCAGCACGTAGCTCGTCCCGTCGGGCGGATTCGTCACGGCAATCGTCGGCGGCGTCCGGTCGAGCTTGATCGTGACCGAGCGCTCGCTCGCCAGGCCGGCCCCGTTCGTGGCCGAGCACGTGAGCACCGTGCCCGCCGTGTTCTCGGTGAGAGTCGTCGTGCCGCAGCCCGTCGACGAGTCGATGCCCGACTCCGGATCTGTGACGTTCCAGCTCACGGTCACGTCGCCCTTGTGCCAGCCCGCCTCGTTTGCCGTCGGGGTCACCGTCGGCGTGATCTCGGGCGGCGTGGTGTCGGCGAATTGCAGCGCGATGACGAGCGAGAGGTCCGTGTTCACCTCGACGTCTTGGATGTTGAACGTGAGGAATGGGCTCCCCGGTGGTGGGGTAGCCCTGAGGTCGTAGCCGAAGTTCCCGCCGTTCGGGCCGCGGAACAGCCACAGGAGCGCGTCGCCGGAGGCGTCGGTCATGGGCGAGCCGTAGTAGGACCAGGCGGTCTCGAAGGTGAAGCCCGCGACGGTGATGTTGCTGCAGCAGAAGGAGCCGCCGA
>JBOHAW010000149.1:0-3840 GCA_050697975.1 Gaiellaceae bacterium | reverse complement strand
TTCGGCACGCTCTCGCCGCGGACGATCTACTTCATGGCCAAGATCGAGGCGCACGGCGTTCCCGGACTGGGCCAGCTGATCAGGACCTTCGGCACCTTCTCCGTGCGCCGCGGCGAGTCCGACCGCGTGGCCGTGCGGCTGTTGCGCATGGTCGTCGCCGACGGGCACGCGCTGGTGCTCTTCGTCGAGGGCACACGCCAGCGCAGCGGCGTTCCGGGGCCCGTGCAGCCGGGCGCCGCCATGGTGGCGCTGCAGGAGGGCGTGCCGGTGGTCGCCGCCGCCGTCCACGGCACGCAGACGTGGCGGCCGGGCAACTTGCACCCGGTCTCGGTCGCCTGGGGCGAGCCGCTGCGTTTCGACGGGCTGCCGCGGACCGGCAAGGGCTACCGCGAGGCCTCCGCCGAGATCCAGCGTGAGCTGCAGCGGCTGTGGGAGTGGCTCGTCGAGCTGCACGAGCGCGGCCGGCCGAAGGCCGCGACGCCGCCGGCGCGATGAGCGAGCCGGAGGAGCTCGTCGGCACGGTCGCCATCGTCGGCTTTCCCAACGTGGGCAAGTCGACGCTGATCAACCGCCTCACCGAGTCGCGGGCCGCCGTGGTGCACGAGACGCGGGGGACGACGCGCGACCGGAAGGAGCTCGTCTGCGAGTGGCGGGGAAAGCGCTTCCTGCTCGTCGACACCGGGGGCGTCGACGTCGTCGACCCGTCGCCGATCACGCGCTCGATCGCAGACCAGGCACGCACCGCCGTCGCCGACGCCGACCTCGTCCTGTTCGTCACCGACGCGCGCACGGGCATCACGCCCGGCGACGAGGAGCTCGCGGCGATCCTGCGCGCGGCGCGCACGCCGGTCCTGCTGATCGCGAACAAGATCGACGATCCCCGTCGCGACGCGGAGGCGCTCGAGTTCCACCGGCTGGGCCTCGGCGACCCGATCCCGCTCTCGGCGCTGCACGGGCACGGCACCGGCGACCTGCTCGACACCGTCCTCGACCTGCTCCCCGGCGCCGCGCGCGCGCAGGTGGGAGCGGAGGCGATCCGCGTCGCCATCCTCGGGCGTCCGAACGTGGGCAAGTCGGCGCTCCTGAACGCGCTGCTCGGGCAGGAGCGCGTGATCGTCTCGGAGACCCCCGGGACGACGCGCGACGCGATCGACACCGTCCTGCGCCGGGGCGAGCAGACCTTCGTGCTCGTCGACACCGCCGGCCTGCGGCGCAAGCGCAAGCACCGCCAGGGAATCCAGTACTACTCGGAGCTGCGAGCGCTCGAGGCAGCGGAGCGGGCCGACGTCGCGCTCGTCCTGATCGACGCGAGCGAGGGCGTCGTCGAGCAGGACCTGGCAGTGGCGGACGTCGCCCGCAAGGCCCAGTGCTCGTCCCTCGTCGTGCTGTCCAAGTGGGACGTCTCGAGCGTGCGCATCGAGGAGGTGAAGCCGATGCTGACCCGACGGCTGCGCCAGCGCCCGCCGGTGATCGCCGTGTCCGCGAAGACCGGGCGCGGGATCGAGCGCCTCCTCGACACGGTCGAGACGCTCTTCGCCAAGCACACGGCCCGCGTCCCGACCGGCGAGCTCAACCGCTTTCTCGCCGCGCTGCGCGAGGCACGCCAGCCGCCGGCGCGGAACGGCAGGCGCCTGAACCTCCTCTACGGCACGCAGGTACAGGCCCGACCGCCGCGCTTTCGCCTCTTCGTCAACGACCCCGGCCTGATCACGCGCGACTACGGCTACTGGGTCGAGAACGAGTTCCGGCAGCGCTTCGCGCTCGAGGGCGTCCCGGTCACGATCGACTTCGTGAGGCGGGCGTGAAGACCGTCGTCGTCGGCTGCGGTTCGTGGGGCAGCGCGTTCGCGGCGCTCCTGCGCGACCGCGGCCACGAGGTCGCGCTCGCCTGCCGCGACCCCGAGCAGGTCCGCGTGATCGCCGAGACCGGCCGGAACCCGCGCTACGTTCCGAACGCCGACCTGTCCGGGATCCGGGCGGCCACGATCGACGCGGCGCCGCTCGAGGGCGCCGACCTCGTGGTCGTCGCCGTCCCGAGTCGCGCGTTCGGCGACGTCGTGCGTGCGCTTCCCGGCACCGCACCGCTGATCAGCCTGACGAAGGGGCTCGATCCGGCCACGGGCGCGCGCCTGTCGACGCTCGTCTCGGGTCGCCCGGTGGCCGCCCTGTCGGGCCCGAACATGGCCGAGGAGGTGGCAGACGGCCTGCCCGGAGCGGCGGTGATCGCGAGCGAGGACGAGGGTCTCGCGCTCGAGCTTCAGCGGGCGATCAACTCCACCGTGTTCCGCATCTACGTCAACACCGACCTCGTCGGCGTGGAGCTGTGCGCGGCGGCGAAGAACGTGATCGCGCTTGCGGCCGGCGGCGTGGACGGGCTCGGGCTCGGCGACAACGCGAAGGCGGCTCTGATCACCAGAGGCCTGGCCGAGATGGCCCGTCTGGGCGAAGCGGCGGGGGCCGATCCCGACACGTTCGCCGGCCTCGCCGGCATGGGCGACCTGATCGTCACGTGCTGGCACCCGGCGGGGCGCAACCGCCGCGCGGGCGAGTTGATCGCGCGCGGCGCCGCCCCGGAGGACGCGGCTGCCCAGATCGGCCAGGTCGTCGAGGGCCTGACGACGGCGCCGGTGCTGCGCGACCTGTCGCGCCGGCTGGGCATCGAGCTGCCGATCACCGAGGGCGTGTGCGCGGTGCTCGAGGGCGTCGAGCTCTCCGAGCTGGTCGCCAGCCTGATGCGCCGGCAGCCCACCGAGGAGTGACGGAGCGGCCGCAGCTAGCATGCCGCGAATGCCCTCCCGCGCCTTGATCCCGGCCCTTGCCGCCGCGACCTTGCTCCTCACGACCGCGTGCGGCGGGGTCGTCGAACGCGGCGCGGCGACGGCCACGGCCACGGCGTCGGCTGCCACGATCGTCCCCGCGAGCGCCGCCGGCTTCGTCGCGATCGCCACCGACCTCGACTCCGACCAGTGGGCGCAGGTCACCGAGCTGGCGGACGCGTTCCCCGGGCGCCAGGGGCTCGTCGACCTGATCGACAGCGAGCTCGCGGGCGAGGACGTCGACGTCGAGCGCGACGTCGAGCCCGCGCTCGGCCCCGAGGTCGCGCTCGTCTTCCTCGAGGAGAAAGACGCGGCGATCGCCCTGACGCAGCCCGAAGACCGGGCGAAGCTCGACGCCCTGCTGGCCAAGTCCGACGAGCCGACCGTGCAGGAGGAGATCGACGGCTGGACGGCGATCGCCGAGACGCGGGCACAGCTCGACGCGTTCAAGCTGGGGCGGTCGGCCGGGAGGCTGTCCGACCACGCCGCCTTCCGGGAGGCGTTCCGCAAGCTGTCCGGCGACGCACTCGTGAAGGCATACGGGGTCGGCGACGAGCTGGCGGGGGTCGCCGCGAGCGCGAGCGGCCTGCTCCAGGGACGCGGCACGGTCGTGTGGACGGCTGCGTCGCTCGAGGCGGTCGACGGGGGACTGCAGCTCGACGGCTTCGTGCGGACGGACGGCGCCTCCGGCGGCGAGCCGTACGAGCCGAAGCTGCTGGAGCGGATCCCGAGCGGGGCGCTGGCCGTGATCTCGTTCCGCGATCTCGGGAGCACACTCAGAGGCGCGGAGGATGACGACGGCGAAGGGGAGGAGGGCTTGCCCGACCTCGAGGGCGTGCTCGGCGTCACGCTCGACGACCTGGCTGTGCTGTTCGAGGGCGAGACCGCGATCTACGTTCGCTCCGGCGTCCTGATCCCCGAGGTCACGATCGTGACCGAGGCGGCAGACAGCGCCGAGGCGCTGGCAACCATCGACCGGCTCGCAGAGCGCGTGGCCGTGTTCGGCAGCGGCACCGGCGGCGCCG
>JBOHAW010000148.1:0-5740 GCA_050697975.1 Gaiellaceae bacterium | reverse complement strand
AACGGCACGAGCCCGCGGAGCTCGCGGATGAAGGCGCTGAAGGACTGTTCCAGCTGGAGCGAGGAGCCGAGCGCACGCGCGCAGCGGTTGGCCGCCTCGAGCAGGTCGACGCGGCGGCCGAGCTCGTCACGGAGCCGCTCGGCCTCGAGCGCGCGCCTGCGCGCCTGCTCCTCCCCGGCACGCAGGTCCGCCGTCAGCCGCCCGACGACGGCGCCGATCAGGAGCAGGACGCCCGTGCGCAGCACCACCGCGTCGGGTTGAAAGTCGAAGCCGAACTCCCGCTCGCGCCAGACCTCGACCGCGGCGACCAGGGGCGCGAAACAAGCGGCGGTCATGATCCCGCCGCGCACGCCGAACCGCAGCCCGGCCTCGACGACGACGAGGAAGGGGAGCGTGCGCGTGGGTTGGTCGGCCTCGTACGCGAACAGCACGATGAAGGCGAAGACCGCGGCGAGGTCGAACGCGAGCGCGACCCGGTCGAAGAGCACGTGCGCGGCGCGATCGAGCTCGCGCCGGCGAATCGCGAACAGCAGCAGCGACCCGACCGCGAATGCCGCCCAGATCGACCAGGCCGGCAGTTCGTAGCCCGGCGGGAAGTTCGTGTCGTCGCGGTGGACCAGGATGTAGACGAATGCGACCGGGACGGCGCCGAGACGCAGCCAGGTGAACCAGCGACTCAGCCTCTCGGCCGTGTCAGGCGTGACGCTCATCCAACCTCGCGACCGCCCAGCGCGCGTGCTCGCGCAGAAGCGGGTCGGGGTCGTCCACGTAGGCGACCGCTGCCGCGCGGTCCTCCGCCCCCCCGGCGTTGCCGAGGGCGACGAGCGCGTTCCGGCGCAGGTAGCGGGCTTCGTTCCGCGGCAGGTACAGGCGATCGTACCGGGCCCGAAGCTGCGCTTCGTCCGCCTCGAGCCAGTCGACCAGGGAGACGTGCGGCTCGGCGCCTGCCGGCAGCCGCTCGCCGGCGCGGCGCTTCTCGACGCCGCGGTTCCAGGGGCACACGTCCTGGCAGATGTCGCAGCCGTAGACGGAGTCGCCGAGCTCGGCGCGATAGGCCTCGGGGATCGCCGCGGGCGCCTGCGTCCAGTACGAGAGGCACCTCGTCGAGTCGAGCGTGCCCGGCTCGTCGAGCGCCCCGGTCGGGCACGCCTCGATGCAGAGCGTGCACGAGCCGCAGTCGAGCGCAAGGGGCGGCGTCGACTCGAGCTCGACGTCGGTGACGAGCGTGCCGAGCACGACCCACGACCCGTGCCTCCGTGTGATCAGGAGCGTGTTCTTCCCGTAGAAACCCACGCCCGACCGGGCCGCAGCCTCCCGGTCGACGTGCTGGTTCGCGTCGACGAGCACCCGGTACGCGCCGCCGATCCTCCGCCCGAGCAGGTCGAGCTTCTCCCGGAGGACCGCGTAGCCGTCGCTCCACGTATAGCGCGGAAGCCGTCCCCGGCCGGGCGCTCGCGGGGGCTCGGGGAAGTAGTAACAGAGCGCGGCCGAGACGACCGTGCGCGCATCCGGGAGCAACTGCTCGGGGTGGCAGGAGACCTCCGGCTGGGCCATCGTGAAGCGCATGTCGGCGAAGAGGCCGCGCGCCCGACGCTCGCGGATGTGCCGCTCGGTCTCGATGTAGGGCTCGGCCGGGCAGGCGCCCACCGCGTCCAGACCCAGCTCCGCTCCCAGCCGCTCGAGCTCCGCAGCCGTCATCGGCCGCATTCTAGGATGGGCAGCCGTGAAGGCGATCCGGATCCACGAGGACGGCGGCCCGGAGGTCCTTCGCTACGAGGAGGCGCCCGATCCCGCGCCCGCGGCAGGCGAGGTGCTGATCGAGTTGCGGGCGGCCTCGCTCAATCATCTCGACCTGTGGATCCGCAAGGGCCTGCCGTCGGTGCCCAAGCCGCGCATCCTCGGCGCGGACGGCGCCGGGATCGTGGCCGGGCTCGGCGCAGGCGTCGAGGGCTTCGAGATCGGCCGGCGCGTCGTCATCAATCCCGGGCTCGAGCAGGGCGAGTGGATCACTGTCGTCGGCGAGCACACCGACGGAACGCACGCCGAGCTGATCTCCGTCCCGGCCGGAAACGTCTACCCGCTGGCGGAGGGCCTGAGCTTCGAGGACGCCGCCGCGTTCCCGCTCGTGTTCGAGACGGCGTACCGGATGCTCGTGACGAAGGCGCGCCTGGAGGCGGACGAGTGGGTCCTGCTCTGGGGGATCGGCAGCGGCGTCTCGACCGCTGCGCTCGCGATCGCGAAGGCGCTCGGAGCCCGCGCGATCGTCACCTCGTCGAGCGACGACAAGCTGGGCCGGGCGGCCGAGCTCGGCGCCGACGCGGGCGTGAACCACGCGAGCGCGGACGTGGGGGCGGAGGTGAAGCGGATCACGGAGGGGCGGGGCGTCGACGTCGTCGTCGAGCACGTCGGCGAGGCGACCTGGGCGACCTCGCTCGCGGTCGTACGCCCGGGGGGACGGGTCACCGTCTGCGGGGCCACGAGCGGCCCGAACCCACCGGCGGGCCTGCACCGGCTGTGGTGGAAGCAGCTGACCGTCTACGGCTCGACGATGGGCGCGAAGCAGGACTTCGAGGGCGCCTACGAGCTGGTCGCGAGCGGGCGCGCCCGGCCGGTCGTCGACTCGGTCTTCCCGCTCGCCGAGGCTCGCGCCGCACACGAGCGGCTCGAGGCGGGCGAGCAGCTCGGAAAGATCGTCCTGGCGATTCCGGGCTGAACGCCCGGAATGGCTGGATTCGGCGTTAGCCGAACCCGAGGATGAACTTCGCGTCCTCCGACATCCGGTCGGGCGTCCAGGGCGGGCTCCACGTCAACTCGACCTCGACCTCCTCCACCCCGGGCACGGCCGCGGCCGCGTCGTGGATTCCCTCCTGGATCATCGGCCCGGCCGGGCAGCCCATCGACGTGAGGCTGTGGATCACCTTCACCTTCGGGCCCTCGACCTCGACGTCGTACATCAGCCCGAGCTCGACGATGTCCATCCCGAGCTCGGGATCCTCGACCTCGCGCAGCGCCTCGACGACCTCTTCCTTCGTGGGCATGCGGCCAGTGTAGCGACGGCCCGCCCGCGCGACGCGCTCAGCCCAGCAGCCGCACCTCTTCCCGTCGCTCGCGCGCGAAGAAATGGATGCCGTCGACGAAGCGGACCCAGTTGCAGCGCGTGCACATCACGAGCGAGTGCGTCCGCGCGCTGTCCGCGTAGAAGCGCACGCCGCGCAGGAGATCGCCGTTCGAGACGCCGGTCGCAGTCACGATCACCTCGCCCGACGCCAGCTCCTCGGTCGTGAACACGCGCTCGACGTCGTCGATCCACTGCTCGCGCGCCTGCTCGATCTCCTGCCGGGTCGTCGGCCAGAGCTGCGCCTGCAGCTCGCCGCCGAGGCACCGCAGCGCAGCGGCCGAGAGCACCGCCTGCCGTGCGCCGCCGATCCCGATCGCCAGGTGGTCGTTGGTGCCCCGGATGGACGCCGAGATGGCGGCGGTGACCGTGCCGTCCTGGATGAGCTTGATCCGCACGCCCGAGGCGCGCAGCTCCTCGATCAGATCGTGATGGCGGGGACGATCGAGCGTGATCGCCGTGATGTCGCTCACGGTGCGCCCGAAAGCGTCGGCGACGGCACGGACGTTGTCCGCGATCGGCCGGCGCAGGTCGATCAGGCCCCGCCCGCGCGGGCCCACAGAGATCGTCCGCATGTACATCTGGGGCAGGGCGGCCAGCGAGCCGGTCTCGCCGACGGCGATCATCGACATCGCGCCGTTCCCGCCCCGCGCGACCACGCCCCGCCCCTCGAGCGGGTCGAGCGCCAGGTCGACGGGCTCCCCGCCCGAGCCGATGTGGTTGCCGACGCCGAGCGTGGCTCCCTCGTCGAGCCCGATCACGATGCGGCCGTCGATCGGCAGCGCGTCGAGCGTGTGCTGCATCCCCGATGCAGCCGCCTCCTCGGCACTGTCCTGGTCTGCGCGTCCGAGCCAGCGCGCGCCGGCGAGGGCCGCCCGCTCCGTCGTCCGAGCGTACGACTCGCACAGGCATCCCGGCGGCCGCTCCGACTCGACCTCCTCGCCGGTCTGCGGCGTCTCGACCATCTCGGTCACGCTGTCGTCTCCTGCAGCGCCGCGGCGCGCTCGAGCACGAGCTCCATCACCGTCCCGATCGCCTGCTCGATGTTCCCGTTCTGGACCACGGGCACCCCGGTCTTCTGCGCCTCGTCGACGATGAAGTCCTGGATGTGCCGGATGTCGGTCAGCCGGTCGAGGTACTTGTCGTGCGCGCGCGCGCCCTGGGAGTCCAGGTCGCGACTCCAGAAGTGCTGGGCGTGAATGTCCTCGTTCTCGATCCCGACCACGACGTGGACGACGAGCGCGCGCGCCATCGGCGCGGTCACCATCCCCGGCACGAGATGGACGCCCTCGAGCACCATCGACCAGCCTTCCTCGAGCGCGCGGTCGATCGAGGCCTGGACGCCGACGAGGACGTGCCTGGTCTGATCGATGAAGCCCACGAGGAGCGCGTCGCCTGCCTCCTTCTCTGCGTCGGGCAAGGCGGTCCCCGCCGTGAAGCTCGAGTAGTGGACGGAGGGCATGAACTCGGCCGAGAAGAACGCGCGCATCGTCTGCCGGATGAAGTCGGTCGACGTGACCCGGGTGATGCCGAGCCTGTGCGCGACCTCGGTCGCGACCGTCGACTTACCCGTGCCGGTCGCCCCGCCGACGAGCAGCATGATCGGCAGGTCGAGCATGCGCAGGTCGCGGTAGCGCCGCAGCCGCCCGACCGCGCGCACGCCGTCCTGCTCGCCGAGCACCTCGACCGCGAGCTCCTGCAGGCGCTCGAGCTCGACGGCGCCCGCACCGCGCTGCCGCAGGTCCGTCTCCACCCGCAGGGCGAGCTCGTACGAGCGCATGGCCGAGACGCCTGTCGCGATCAGCGCCCGGGCCATCAGGCCCTTCGAGTACGGCAGGCCGTCCTCGCCGCCGAGCGGGAGCGGATCCGATCTGCGCGGCTGGCTCACCGGAGCGCCGGCTCCCGCATCGCCTCGCGGGCGAGCGCGTCCAGCGCCGCGTCGAGGTCGGGCTCGCCCTCGAGCGGAAGCACCTCGTTGTCGGCGAACACGACCTTGGCCCCACGCTCGGCCGCGGCCTCGGCGACGACGTCGATCGCAGCCGCCTTGATCTCGACGAGGAAGAGATCGGCGTCGACCTCCTCGAGCTCGCGGCGCAACGGCTCCCGCCTGGCCAGGTTTCCCGATACGTGAGCCACGTCTGCACCGTACTCCTTCACGAGATGATCGGCTAGACGCTCCAAGGCCGATTCCGGCGCGGTGGAGAAGAACGCGATCCGGCGCCCCGAGACGTCCTCGACGGGCCGCGGCCGCAGCGTCGTGGCGATCACGGTCACGCCCGGCTTGACCTCCTCGATCGCCGACCGCAGCTCGGCGTGGCGGGAGCCCTCCTCGGCCATGGTCAGGACGACGAGATCCGAGATCAGGATGCGGTACGCGTTCAGGTAGCCCGTGACCAGCTCCGGCGGCTGGTGGGCGCCCGCGACGAGCACACGGCGCGCCGTCGCGACAGGCGGGATGGCTGCGCCGCTGCCCTCGAAGATGACGAGCTCCGGCGAGCGCGCGGCTGCGAGCTCGGCGCCGGCGACGACGTTCGACGTCACGGGCGCACCTGCAAACCCGCCCCCGGCCCGGCGGCAGCCGACGGTCACGACGCCGGCGAGCGCGGCGTCCTCGAGGTAGTCCGA